>JALLON010000053.1 GCA_027717925.1 Acidobacteria bacterium AH-259-G07
TGTGGAACGAATGTTACTGGGCAGCACGACGGAACGAGTGGTTCGAATCGCCTCCTGCCCGGCGTTAACCTTCAAACATTCCCTTGCGTGAGGTGCTCGCCGGGCGACTGGACCGTTTTAGTTCCATCGATCTCTCGGAGGGAGGGGACTCATCCCGCTACAACTTCAGCGTCAGCCCTCAAAAACTGTCGCCCAACCAGGCGCTCAATACCCAGTTCTACACCGTCCATTATGAGTTAGATCTATTTTCGAACTTTACCTTGTTTGTCCAGGATCCCGTTCGCGGGGACGGGAGCCCTCATTCGATCGAGTGAAGGGTCCATAACTGACCCAATTGAAACTTGGAGAGTGTGGCAGAGGTTCCCGAGTTCTCGTCGCTCTGGGTGCCAATCGCCTGGCGACGATGTCGCCTTCCGTACAAACCTACGTCACACCCTGTGCTATCATCAAAAGTATGAGGCAGGCACTTAGCCTCGTGCTCCTAGCTATGATTGTGTCACCATCCATCTTATCAGGATGGTGGCACGTGGAATCTATGGAGGATTCTTCGATTTGTCCGGCGCACGGTAACACCTGCTGCTGTGTGTGGGCCTGCATTAGGGGACACAAACAAGAACAATCTACAAATCAAGCGTGTCACATCGACCGTCGAGGTCCGCGATTGCAAATGTTCACAGCCTGTAAGGCCGAGGACGATGCTGTCTTGGACACCGTTCTAAAGCCTGCGCTCATTCCTGGTAATGTGCAGGTCAATCCACCGAGTAGATCCTCTAACTTGATTCTGTGCCCTTCGCTGGAAAGAAGCCAACTAAAGGATCCACAAGAGCCTCCTCCCCGATCTGAAGCCTAAACCCTTTTCCCAACGTTACCAGAAAGATTCATCTCCCTTAAAATCCTTAACAGGAAGGAGGCGAAGATGCGCAAGTTTGCCATCCTCTTGGTCGGGGTGCTGAGTGTCTCGCTCTTACAAGGCCATAAATACGAACCCATCAATACCGAGTATGCACCTCCAGTGGAGGTTTTTATCTTGGACATTACTCCTCAATATTTTAATTTGAGCGAAGGACGGGGTTTCTATTTCATTCCCGAAATCGGTATGGAGATGCCTCTGACAACTTGGTCGCAGATCGAGATATCCATCCCCTATCTACGACTTGATCCGCCAGGCTCTGATTCTCGAAATGGCTTGGGGGATCTGCAGCTCGGATTTCGTGCTCTTTTACCGAAACCGAGACAAGGCCCGATCTTGTCCCTCAATTTTGAGGTGCTGACCCCTACGGGAGACAGCCAGGACGAGCTAGCGGGTGAGGCGATTGAAGTCGCAGTCGGCCTTTTCACTACACAGGAGTTTGCTCGTGGAGTCCTGTTTGGAAACTTCAGCTACGCAGCTGAATTCCCGAAAGAGGAGGATCATCATGACAACATACTGGAGTACTCGACGGCGGCTGTGTTCCATGCCGGTCGCTTGCTCCACCCGACATTGGAGTTTTTCGGAGAGTCAAATCTGACTGAGAGAGAAACAGAAGTTTTCCTCGCACCGGAGATAATCCTCAACCTGACTCCCCGTACAGAACTCAAATGGGCGCTCCCGATCGGGCTAACGGGTTCAAGTGCCGATTGGGGCCTCCAGTTCCAACTCACCATCTTCTTAAATGAGCATCCGGATTCGAATCTGCCTCCACCGATTTCGAGGTTCCATTAGTTCTCTTTTAGGGGTGAACCCATCGAGGTCATCCTTAGTCCGCATTTCTCAGCGTGCAGTGTTGGTTGGGGGACAGCCTTTTTCGACTACGATAACGATTTGGATATTGTTTTGGCCAATGGCCATGTGCGAGACTACATGGACGTGTTCAGTGAAGGCGTGCCTTTTGCTCAGCCTAATCTCTTGTTCTCGAACGGTGGAGCTGGGACGTTCGAAAACCTCTCTGGAGGAGCCTCATGAACGAGCAATTCAAACTTCCAGCCTCTAAACTGTCTCAATTAGTGACTGATGCTCGGGAACGCACCCTGCAGTTGGTCGCTGATCTGGCGGATGAGCAATTGACTGTTCCAAAAATGGAGATCGTTAATCCTTTTCGCTGGGAACTTGGACATGCGGCTTTTTTCTATGATGTGTTTGTCTTGCGGCTTCTTGGTTCTGACAAATTCCTTTTGGAGGGAGCTGAGAACCTCTATGATTCATCTAAGATCGATCATGACGACCGTTGGCATCTGCCTCTCCCTTCAAGAGAAGAAACATTGGCTTATATGCGACGGGTGTTTGAACGGGTCATTGATTGGCTGGGTTCCCATGAGCCCAATGCTGAAGAGACTTATTTGTATCTTCTTTCAGTTCTTCATGAAGATATGCATGGGGAGGCCTTTACTTACATGAGGCAGACTTTAGAATATCCTGTACCTCAGCTTGGCATTCTCCATGACAGGTCAAACGCTGCTGAAATTGGTGAGGGTCCATTGCCCGGTGACGTTGAAATACCGGGGGGCACGTTTCGACTTGGCGCCACGCCAGACCTTCCTTTTGTGTTCGATAATGAGAAATGGGCGCATCTGGTGGAAATACTTCCTTTTAGAATTGCTCGTGCCCCGGTGACCAATGCCGAATTTGCTCAGTTTGTCGAAGATCAGGGATATCTGCGGCGTGAATTATGGAGTTATCAAGGCTGGGTATGGTGCGTGAAGACTGGAGCTGAACACCCTATCTACTGGAGCCGTGGAGGGAATGGCTGGTTGCGGAGGCATTTTGACCAACTCGTCCGGCTCGAAGAACATGCCCCTGTCATCCATGTGAATTGGTATGAAGCTGAGGCTTATTGTAATTGGGCGGGTAGACGGCTTCCCACTGAAGCAGAGTGGGAAATGGTGGCAAGTGCCGAGCCTGCCCCGGATGGCAACGGAATCTCAGAGCATAAGCGCAGATATCCTTGGGGAGATGAACCGCCTTCCCCTGATCGCGCCAACTTCGATTCCCGCTTTTTGGGCTGTGTTGACGTGGGAGCTTTCCCGTCTGGAGATAGCGCTTTTGGTTGTCGTCAGATGATCGGAAATGTTTGGGAGTGGACAGCTTCCGCCTTTTACCCCTTTCCTGGATTCATTGTGGATTTTCCGTATAAGGAATATTCAGCGCCGTGGTTTGGCTATCGTAAGGTGTTGAAAGGGGGAGCCTGGGCTACTCGATCTCGTCTTGCCCGTAATACTTATCGCAATTTTTCCCAACCTTACCGTCGTGATATATTTGCAGGGTTTCGCACCTGTGCCATCTAGCCCTTCATCCAGCCGGGATTATTCATAGGTTCTCGTCACGAAGCGGCGAAAGCGCCGGCCGGGATAGGGGCGAGCCGCTGGCTCGCCCGAACCCTATTTGGAGGAAGAGTGATAAACAAAGGAGCTCATGAAAACTATGATGTCGTCATTGTCGGAGCGAGCGTGGCCGGCGCCTGCGCCGCCATCGCGCTGGCACCCATTGGATACCGCATTTTGCTCCTGGATCGAGCTGTTTTTCCTCGCGATAAGCCTTGCGGGGAGGGAATCATGCCCCAGGGGGTCGATGCGTTGGACCAATTGGGGCTGCTTCCACGAATTCTTGCTAAAGGCGCGGTGAAGTTTCGGGGAATCCGCTATCGCAATCTACATGGGGACTGGGCGCAGGCGGACTTCCCGTCAGCCGCCGGTGCGACGGCTTTCGGGCTGGTCATGCGGCGCCTCGAGCTGGATCATCTCCTGTTGACGCAGGCCAGGGGGTTTCCAAACATTACGGTGAGAGAGGGCTTCCGCGTCACCGACGTGATTCAAGACGGCACGGTAGTTCAAGGTGTCTCGGGTCATCCGGTTGATCGCCCGGACGAAAAGGAATCTTTTCAAGCTCCGTTGACCATTGGAGCCGACGGAGCACACTCGATTTTTCACGGCCAGTGCGGTTTGACCCGAACTTACTTGCAGCGAAAGCGGTTTGGAGTGACCGGCCACCTGGAAGGGGTCAGTGGCCTCGGCCCTTATGTGGAAGTGCTGCTCCACCCTCAGGGAGAGATCTATGTCGCTCCCAGCGCACCGGCCACCGCTTGCGTGGCGCTGCTCCTAGAGAAGAAGGCCATGGCATTTTTCAAGGGGGATCTGGCCCAGTGCTACTTGCGATTCCTCCAATCTTTCGAGGGGTTCAGGGAGCGCGTTGTGGAGAGCAAATTGCTGCCGGCAGTGTTTGCGGTGGGACCCCTGGGGTTCACGGTGGAACCATGTTACCGCTCTGGTATGATCCTGCTCGGGGACAGTGGCGGTTTCCTGGACCCCCTCACGGGCCTGGGGATTACCCTGGCTTTGAAAAACGTTCAGGCCGCCCTACCCATTATCCAGAAGGCCTTTGCGGCCCGTGACTTCTCAGCTCAAATGCTTGGTGCATACGCTGTTGACCGGTTTCGACTGGTGGAGGACTTCTTGTTGTTTACCCGCCTGCTGCTGAATCTTTCCCGGCCCCGATTTCTTGCCAATCGTGCGATCCGCAAATTAAGCCACGACCCCTGTCTGTTTCAAAAGCTGATGGGTATTGCGGCGGGAACAAATCACTATCGCGACTTCTCCGTACGCGAGAAGCTTTCCCTGTTGATCGGATGACGGGATCAGACCTTGAGTTTTTCGTTTTTGCGCCGCAAAAACGAAAAACTCAAGGTCTGACCCCGTCTCCCTAAAAAGGCAAAGGGATCGCCAGGAAGGCGATCCCTTTTTTAGGGCGGTGGCCGTTGTAGTTCCGACAGCTAGAACGTCAACTTCAGGCCGAAGCGGATGACTCGCTCGTTGATGCCGTCCTCGATCTCGAGAAAGTCGGAGTCGTCGACGTCGTTACTGGCAAACGAGCCCCTGGTGTACTGCGGATGGTTGGTGAAATTGAAGGCCTCGAATCGAAACTCGAGGTTGACGTCTTCGGTCATGCCGAAGTTTCGGAACACACCAAAATCCCAGTTGAAGGTCCGCGGGGAGCGCAGGATGGCATAGCCAGCCGTCCCAATGGTATTGTCGGCAGGCTCGGCAAAGGCGGACGGATCATAATACGGCGTTCCCGGGCCGATACCGTTCAGCCTTACGATGGGTCCCACCAGATCGGCGCGCTGGCTGCAGCCACGGCAGTTTGCGGTACCAGGACCGTCCACATCGAAGGGCGTGCCGCTGTACCAGCTGACGATGTTGTTGACCTGCCAGCCGCCGACGAGATGAGACAGGAATCCGCTATCGGAACCCCATCTCTGGCCGGGACCAAAAGGCAATTGCCAGATGTTCCTGAGCTCGAAGTTGTGCGTCCGATCCTGCTCCATCAGCGCGCGGTTGAGGTCAAAGAGTTCCGGAATGTCGATCTGCAGTCCGGCGTCACTGTCGTCGTCGGAGAAGCCGGAACCGATATTCCTACTCCACACGTAGGAGGCGTCGATGGACATCCCGCCGGTAAAACGGCGCTGCAGGCGCGTTTGCAAAGAGTCGTAGTTGGTATGACCCGCGGGGTCGGTCATGTTCGTATTGGCTGTCCGGCCAAAGGCCTGGACGAGCTGTCTGCCAGCAGTGCCCGCCCCGAGTGGCGACCAATTCAGGTCGCGGCGACCCAATGCGCGAATCGAGCGCGTGGCCACATACCCGACTTCTCCCGTCATGTCCCCAATCAGGTTCTTTTGAAGGGTCACGTTCCAGGATTGGATGTAGCCCCGGTCGAACTTGCCGGGAATGGTGGCGGCGAACACGTCGAGCGGGATGTCGATGACACCGGGTGAGGAGTCGGGGGTCACGATTTCCGGGATCCCCTCAGACAGGCTATTGATGGCGGGCAGAAAGTTGAAGGCCCCCCGGATGTCATTTTCGATAAAGACGGGAAAGTTGGTGCGCAGATCCCGGGCCAGCGGATAGGGGTCGATGGTGATTCCGTAGCCGGCCCGAAATACGAAATCGTCCGTGAGGCGGTAGGCCAAGCCCAGCCGCGGCGCCCAATAGATGTCCCTCACCTCGACTCCCAAATCCTTCGGGACGTTTCCAAAGCCGCCCAGCAACATCTTGTTGGTCGCCGGATCGTAGCGCTCGAAGCCGGTGCCGGAGCGCGTCGGTATGGGGTAGTTCTCCAGGCGCGTTCCCAAGGAGAGCGTGAATTTGGGCGTCACCTGCCAGCGGTCACGGATGTAAAAACCCCTCAGCCAATTGCGTGTGGTGTAAGGAAATACGCTCAGAAAGTTCTTCCCAATGCGGCCGGGCATTCCCAGCAAGAAGGCGGCAAAGCTCTGCCGCGAGGTGGTTTTGGTGAGCTTGTTGCAGCCTCCGTCGGGCCGCCCCTCCAGGCACAGCCGGGTCAAACTCCGATCGAAGCGAAAGCGCCCGCGGGCACCCTGTCCGACGCCTCCCTCCGGCTGGGTATGATTCATGTCCTGCCGGCTCAAGTCGAGACCCCAGCGGATGTCGTGTCTTCCTCTGGTCCAGTTGAAGTTCAACGTGTACTGGAGGTTTCTGTCGTCGCGAATGTAAGGCATGAAACTGTCTTGGGTGCCGTAATCGTTGTAGCCCGAGAGGTCAAAGTGCGGCCAGCCCCCTTGCCAGAATTCAGGGCCGTTGGTTCCCGGTATGCCGAGGACATCCAGACCGATCTGTTCATCCAGGAAGGGGTTTCTGGAGTCGGTGAAAAACTTGGCAAAGCCGAAGTTGCCATCGATGATGAAGTTGGGCGAAACGATGTAGTTCGCGCCGTAACCCCAGGTCCAGGAGGTGCCTGAACCAAAGCCCGGGTTGCCTCCGCCCAGTCCGAACGAAGACAGGGCCTGACCCAGCAAATTATCATTCCCGAACAGGGTCGGCTGTTCCACGTCATACTTGAGCGTGCTTACGCGTCCGAACATGTTCAGTTTATCGCTGGCAGTAAAATCGATCTTGGTGTCGGTGGTGTATTTGTCCCAGGTGAAGGGTCCCGTCCCGAAGTAGTTTCTGGATTCCGAGTTGAGGCAATTTCATGCGAGTGCTGACGAAAAACAGTCGAGTTTTGAACAATTTCGGATTCCGCTGGTGGAACAGCTCGACTCAGTCAAATCCAAAAATTTGAACCGCTCGCCGGAATTCACATCATGCGACGGCGATAAGACTATGGCCTAGAGTAATTTATCCCGAACACCAAAAAGTTGGAGCAATCCGCTCCAGATTCAAAAAATTGGAGGGGGGGGCGGAGCCGGCGCTTACTCTACCGATTCTCAAACGAAAGCGACTCCGCAAGGCGGGGATCACGGATTGGTACCAAGGCCGAGTGGCGCATTGAGATGCCCAAAAAGCCAAGGAAAAGGCCTCCAAGGGCTATCCAGGTCGTCGCATCCAACAGATGCGGATGGAACCCCTCCGGGTGAAGGTTGGGCATGACCAGCCAGTAAAGGTCTAGATAGTGCATGGCGAGGAGCCAGACGCCTGCAGTGACTAACGTAACGCGCTTGCGCTTCACCTCGCGGGGCAGGAGGAAAAAGAAAGGGAGAACAAAGTGACCCAAGGCCAGAAAGGCAGTCACCCACCACCATCCATGGGTCAGCCGTTGGGCGTACCAAACTGTCTCTTCCGGTATATTAGCGTACCAGATCAGGAGGAACTGAGAGAAGGCGATATAGGCCCAGAAGACCATGAAGCCAAAGAGGAGTTTTCCCAGACCGTGAAAGTGCTCGAAGCTGACAACCCTAGATAGTGCTTCTCGCTGGAGCCACAAAGCAATCAGCACCAAGAAGGCAAGTCCGGCCACTACACAGCCGCTAAAAAAGTAAACACCGAAGATGGTGGAGTACCAGTAGGGATCGAGCGACATGATCCAGTCGAAGGCAGCGAAGGTCACGGTCACGCCAAACCAGACCAGGGCCGGCGCACTTGCCGTCTGAAGCCTTCGGGTAATCGTAAGATCGCCCACTTCATCCTGCTGCAAAGACCGATGCCGAAACCACCAGGCCATGATCGACCAGCTGATCAGGTAGACGAGCGAACGCAAATAAAAGAAGCTCGGGTTCAAGTAAGGGCGCTTGTATTGCAAAAGCGCGTCCTGAGCCACCACCTCGGTGCGGGACCAGGGGTAAAGCTCCTGCAGACCCAGCGCAAGAGGAAGAAAGAACACCGCCACCACCGGCAAAGTCCCCATGACTTGTTCTGCAAGCCGCCTCACCACCACGCTCCAGCCTGCTCGAGACACAAACTGGACAAGAACAAAAAAGAGCGCGCCCAGGCCCAGGCTCAGATAAAACAGACAGGAGACCAGATAGGAGTGCCAGAGCTGACGCAGATCCCCCAGCCCGACGACAATGGAAACCACCAGCCCAACCAGCCCAACCCCCGCTGCCACGCCTGGCGATCGCGACCAGGGATGTCCTTGCGAGATGGATATTCCTTCGGACCCTACCATTACCAGCTTTTGTGCTTTCTCCACGATTTCCTTCCCTTGCTCCTCCGTGATGTTAAACCGGATTATTCATAATTCAGAGCCGCGGCTGTGAAAGAGCGGCGGGACACCTGGCATGTCTGGCTTCCCACCGCTCCCTGACGAGGCTGTCGCAAAAGTCCTGTAGGGGCGGAGCCGGTGGCTCGCCCGAGCTGCTCATCCTGTGCCAAATCCGAGTTCGGGCGGCCCGCCGGTCCGCCCCTACGGGCGAAACAAAAATGAACCGCCTTTTGCGACACCCTGTGACGGTCGCGGCTCTGTCCGGCTGTTTGCCCGTCACTTGGCGCAGAGCCAAGTCACAACACGGAGTATGTTTCCACGAGTTCCACGTGACTTGCCCCCAGACCTTTGAGAAACCTTTCTGTTTCTTGCTGGTGGAATTGCGCATCCCGGGCCTCGATGGAAATGAAAAACTTGTCGTCGGTTACCCGCTCAAACCGCTTCGAGTGGAATAATGCGTGATAGGGCTTGGGAAGCCCTGCCAGCGCGAGAAAACCGAAAAGCGCACCGAGCGCGCCTCCCAAAACCCCACACTCGAACATAATGGGTACAAAAGCAGGCCAGCTGAAAAACGGCTTTCCACTCACCACGAGTGGGTACGCCACCTCGCTCACCCACCACTGGAGAAGCATGCCGGCAGCCGCACCCGATAAGCCCAGAATCAGCACGAACCAGGGAACCGGCGATCTTTTAAGTCCCATGGCTCTTTCCAGACCGTGTACCGGGAACGGGCTGTGCGCATCCCAGCAGGTATAGCCCGCTTCCCGGACCCCACGACATGCATCCCTCAACTGCTCGGGCGCATCGAACTCGGCCAAAAGCCCGAACACGTGGGTTTGTGACCGTTGCTCAGTCATTTTCACGAGTGGCTCCTTTAATGAACGCAGCCTTTGCTTCCCTGTAGCGTTAGCCATCTCCACGAGCCTCGGGCAGCACTCCCTTGACTTCCGCCATCGCTACCATGGGCAAATACCTTACAAAGAGACAGAACAAAGTAAAGAACAGACCGAAACTCCCCATAAGTGTTGTGACATCCCAGACGGTCGGAGAGAAGTAACCCCAACTGGAAGGCAAGAAATCCCGATGCAGGGAGGTTACAACGATGACAAACCTCTCAAACCACATTCCCACATTTACCAGAATGGATACCACGAAAAGTATGGCAATGCTGGTCCTTGCCCGCTTGAACCAGAAGAGCTGAGGCGCGAGGACGTTGCCCACAATCATGACCCAGTAAGCCCAGGCGTAAGGGCCCAGAGCACGGTTCAGAAAGGCAAATTTCTCAAAGGCATTGCCGCTGTACCATGCCACGAAGCACTCGACGGCGTATGCGTAAGCCACCATGCTTCCCGTTAAAAGAATGAGCTTCGCCATCCGGTCAAAATGGAGAATTGTGATCAGATGCTCGAGCTTGAAGGCGACACGGCAGACCACCATGAGGGTCACCACCATCGCCATACCCGAGAAGATGGCGCCCGCCACAAAATAGGGCGGGAAAATGGTGCTGTGCCAACCGGGAAGCTTCGAGACGGCGAAATCAAAGGAAACCACGGAGTGAACCGACAGGACAAGTGGAGTGGCAAGGCCGGCAAGAAGAAGATAGGCCCGCTCGTAATGGAGCCACTGTCTGTGCGAGCTGCGCCACCCCAGAGCCAGGATTCCGTACACGATCTGACGGACTCTGGTTTTAGCCCTGTCCCGCAAGGTAGCGAGATCCGGGATCAGGCCGACGTACCAAAACAGTACCGACACCGTCAGGTAGATGGAGACAGCAAAGACGTCCCACATGAGAGGACTGCGGAACTGAGGCCACATACCCATCTGGTTGGGGACCGGCAGCATCCAGTAAGCCAGCCATGGCCGGCCGGTGTGAATGGCCGGAAAGATTAGTGCGCACAGCACTGCAAAGATGGTCATGGCCTCTGCAGCTCGGTTGATAGAGGTTCGCCAGCGCTGGCGAAAGAGGAACAAAATGGCGGAGATCAACGTTCCAGCGTGGCCGATTCCTACCCAAAAGACGAAGTTGGTAATCGGCCAGGCCCAAGCCACGGGGACATTGTTCCCCCAGATCCCCACGCCCTCCCAAAAAAGCCACGCCATGCTTACCAGGAACAAGAAAAGGAGGGTGCAGGAAATGGCAAAGGCGATGTACCAACCCGCCGGGGGCTTCCACTCCACAGCCCGCGCGACCGCTTCGGTAACCCCATGAAAGCCAGGTGTCCCCGTAATCAGGGCCGGTCTTCCCTGGATGGGGTCGATATCGCTGACTGCTTCCACTGTGACTTCTCGAACTGCCTGTGCCATAATCCCTCGCCCTTCACTGAACCCGAGCTGCGCTCTCTGCTGCGTAGGAAAGCTTCGTATTCGGCGTGATTGTCGGCGTCCCTCCGAGGGACTGCAGATAGGCGATGACCATCAGGATCTCCAAGTCGTCGAGCCCGACCGGGGGTCCGTTGGCCGGTACCATTGTCGGACGAAAGCCTGGAGCGGTGAAAGCATCCGGCTCGTAAAGAGACTGGGCCAAATACTCGACATCACTCAGGCCCGCCACCCGGTTCCCGGCACGGGCACCTATATCCACAAGATCTGGACCCTGCGTGCCCCTGCCGGCCTCACCAATCTTGTGACAGTTAAAGCAAAGACCCCTTCCATGGACGATGTCCCTGCCCAGCACCACCATCTTTTCGGTGTTCAGGTTTCTAAGGAGTTCAGCTCTCCTTGCTTCCTCCATCGCCTTCTGCGCAGCCCACTCCCGCAAATCTTTGAGGCCTTGCTTGCGAGGTGTCCACTCAAGTTCAGCACCATAAAGTGGTGAGTGATAGGCAGCGTGCTGCTCCAGAACGTAGAACAACACGACGACAAATAACACTATTAGCATGGGACTTCCTGCAACGATCAACCGGGTCTTCTTGTTCAATTGCTCTCCTGCTGGAGCCTCCTCACGTGGGAAACGATGGCCCACCGGTCTCGGGGCTGGATCGGATAACGGTAGCTCGGCATTAGACCGACCCCATTGGAGATCACGTAGTAGATCCGCCCATCGGGCATCTCCCGAATTCGTTCCTCGAGGAGGTTTGCAGTCCTCACACCGGCCCGCTCAGAGAGCATGCCGTGTCCATCACCGCGCTCTCCGTGACAAGGCGTACAGTAAATCTGATAGCGTTCTCTGCCTCGGCTGATGAGCCCTTCGTTGACCTCCATGGGAATTTTTGGAACGAAGAAACCCCAGAAACTTTTACCCGTGTAAAATTCCTCATTCTCTCGCAACTCTCCGCGGGCCACCGTTCCCGGCACGGGCACCTGCATTGCAGCCCCTGTGTAGAAGAAGCGGCTCTGGGCTTGGGGCAGGTACTTCGGCTGCTTATCCATGTTCGGATTCAGGTGAACAGGCGGGCGCTCAGAAGGCCATCCCCGGCAGCTCGCCAGAAGCAGCAGAGCCGAACAGAGGGCCATCACCTTTGCTCTCGACCTCCACAACGCCGGCCGTTCGATCTGTTCCTTTTCAGCCGTTGAATTCCCACTCATTTCTCTTTTTTCTTTTCTCTTCTTTCTTTTTTCTTCTTAGTTGCCCGCTTGATTAAGTCTCCCACTCTGGATTTGGATTACGGAGCTTTGCCAAGTACGAGGTACGAGGCTTGGTATTGAGCTCGGCAAGCAGCACGTAGTTGCGGCCTTGCCCTTTGAGTTTAGAGACTCGGCTTTCCAGGTCATTGATGTTTCCGAACACGATGGCCTCCGTGGGACACGTCTGCTGACAAGCGGTCTTGATATCTCCGTCGCGTACCG
>JALLON010000054.1 GCA_027717925.1 Acidobacteria bacterium AH-259-G07
GAGGACGCCTTTTTGGTTAGGAGCAAGCGCGCTTTAGAAGATGATCTTCAGTCCGAACTGGATCTCACGTGCGTCAAAGGCTTCTGTCCCCCGTCCAAATTTGCTGTCGTTGATCCGCGGGGCAGGCTGGAAGAGGTTCACGCGGTTGAACAGGTTGAAGAACTCAGCACGGAACTGAAGCATGCCACTCTCGCCCAGCTGCGGGAGACCGATCTCCTTAAAAATGGAGAAGTCCACATTGGCAAAGCCGGGACCTTCGTAGGTGTTTCGTCCCAGCGTTCCGTTGGTACCGGGTACCGGCTCTCCAAAGAAAGCCAGTTTCTCGCCGGTAGAGGAGCCGGAAATGTTGAAAGGCCCCGAGTTCGGATTGAGGTAGTCACTGCGCTCGGTGCTGCTGAAACTGTTCCCTATGCTCGGGGTATTGGGTCGGTCATTGTTGTTCCCGTCCGCGTTCCAATCGCAGCCGGCGGGGAAGCTGCGAGAGCAGTGAGGCGTGAAGGGCTGGCCGGACTGAATGGCCCCGACGCCGTTGAACTGCCAACCACCCAGCACGTTTTTCAACAACCAGCTGTCGGAATCCTTGAACCAGGGTGCCTCCCACAGCGAGCTGAAGACAAATCGGTGGCGCGCATCAAAAATAGAGCGCCCATAATCCAGACCGAGGTTAGAGAAATCCGTGGAAAAACCTTCCTGCCCTCTGTTGGCGCTGGTAGCTCCGCTGTGCCAGGTGGAGCGTGTGTCCAGAGATTTGGCGAACGTGTAGTTGGCATTGAAGGCAAAGCCGCCAGAGTAAATGCGATTCAACTGAAGCTGCAGGGAATGGTAGTTCGAGTTGACGTTGTTTTCCCAGAAGCGCAGCGTCCCCTCATTGGGATTGAGGCGGTTAAAGGCGGTGTCTCCTTCAAACTCGCCAAGCGGACTGGCGAGGCCAATCCGGTCTCCCGGAAAGCGGTTGGGGTTCTCGGCGCGAATCAGCTTGCGGCCCAGCGTTGCCACATAGTTGATTTCAACCGTGGTGCTACGAGCGACCTCTCGCTGCACTCCAAGGAAGAAGCTCTGCACGTAGGGGTCACGCATATCCGGGTTGGCGATTCCACTCAAAAATGCCTTGTTCACGTTGAAGGGATCATAGGCGATGATGTTCCCGTCTTTAAGCTGGCCACCGGGATTGTTATTGGCTCCATCGGCACGGACGGCACTGCCATCCTGAGGGCCGTAGAGAATGTTTTCTCCCGCTCGCCCGCAGACGTCGCAGATGAGATTAAAGGAATAAAAGGGTTTGTTCCAGCGGGAGTTGGCCAGAGGATTAAAGATGCCGCTCTGATACGCGATCCCGTAACCCCCTCGTATGGACATCTTACCGTCGCTGAAGGGATCCCAGGCGAAACCCACCCGAGGAGCGATGTTGTTCCAATCATCCCCAGACAGCTTGTCCACAGGTCCAACGAATTCACCATTTCTGATCCTCTCAACGAAAGTGCTGCCGCCAAGGGTGAGATCGAATTTGGTGGCCCGGTTCTGGACTTCCGTCAGCCGCGAATAAAAATCCCATCGGACACCAAGGTTCAGGGTCAAGTTGGGCCTGATTTTCCAGTCATCGTTAAAAAAGATGCCGATCTCAGTGTTTCTCCATCCGCGGAAATTGCTGGCAACTTGCGCATTACCCGGTCCCTGGTCGAAGTTGGGATCGACACCACTGATCTGGTAATAGGGATCATCCAGCGCCAGGTAAATCAGATCGAAAAAGTAGTAGCTGGGACGACCGACATCGAACTCACTGTTCTCCTGATTGCGCCGGACCTCGCCTCCCATCTTCATACCATGGTCTCCAGCGGTGATGCTCAGGGTGTCCGCCCAGGTGAAGACATTCTCGTGGAAGATCTGGGGATAGCCATTGTAGGTGCCTATGGGGTGCAGTCCCGAGCCGGTTTCATTGATCCACGGCACACCGGGTGTTCCGGCCAAGATGTCCGTGAGTTGCCGAGTCAACCCGGTGCGGGCCTCATTAATGGTGTTGGGCGAAAAAACGTGAGTCCAGTTGATGGCCACCAGGTGGGACCGGTTAAAGAAGGGAGAGTTGAAAGCAGGCCTGGGATCCGCGATCTGAAGCCCTTCCCCATCGGTGAAAAAGTAACGACCGTAAAGTTTGTCGTTGTCCCCAAACTCCTGGTCGAGGCGAATGCTAAACCCGTCCCAGTCGGAGGCATCGGGCGTGAAGAACCCCGTTTCTCCCAGCATGGGAGCACCAGCAGCAATCGCCCCAGGCGGTGATCCAAAGGTTCCTCCCAGAAACGCGTCTACGCTGGCCTGGTCAGTGGAGCCAATATACCCGAAATCCACAAGATACTCACCCACTGTTGAGCTAACGGTTGTTATGGTCGGGGCCGGCATATTTGTAAAGAGGAACTGGTTCACAGGCGCCCCATGGCTCTTGACAAAGTTTGCCCACTCAGGACTCTCGAAAGTGGAAACTTCACTTTCACCGGTCCGAATCCTCGTTCCTTCGTAGGAACCAAAAAAGAACGTCTTATCCTCGACGATGGGTCCACCCAAGCTGAAACCAAATTGATTCTGCTTAAATTCCGGTATGCTCTCATCGAAGATTTCCCGGGCGTCCACATTGTCATTGCGGTGAAATTCAAATACACTGCCATGAAATTCGTTACCGCCGCTTTTGCTGACCACGTTGACGATGGATCCCACCGAGTTTCCGAACTCAGCCGAGAAGTTCAAGGTTTCAATCCTGAACTCCTGAATCCCTTCCAGGTTGGGCACCATGCCGGGTCCATCGCCAGCCCCGGTTCCGCCGCTGAGACCCTTGATGGTGATACCGTCCATCCAAAAACCGTTCATGTTGGCGCGACCGCCATTCACGTTGGTGTTCTGGCCCGGCTCAGTAATAGTGGACTCGGTGAGCACTGCACCGGGGGCAGTCTGCATCAACTGGAAGATGTTGCGGCCATTGAGAGGAAGATCCGCGATCCTCCTTTCGTCAACCATTCCCGAAAGGGTACTTTTCTCCACGTCCACTGTGGTGGCAGCCTCCAGGACCGTGACCACCTCGGTCACCAACCCCACTTCCAGCGTGAGTTCGACGTGAGCGACTTCGAGGACGGTCACTGTGACCTCACCAACGGCCGTCTTGAAGCCTACCAATGAAGCCTTCACTTCGTACCGACCCGGAATCAAGTTGGTGACACGGTAAGTTCCGGTGTCACCGGTTAGGACCGTGCGGCTGTCGCCTGTTGTGACACTTGTTACTGTTACTTCCACACCAGGAACGACTCCACCGGTGACATCCATGATCGTGCCCGCAATGGTGGATCTTCCCTGAGCCCAAAGGCCAAGACTCGAGAGAGCAAGAACGACCATGCCAACGGTCAATAATCTGGAAATAAATTTTATGCTAAACATATATATTCCTCCCTAAAAACTCCTCCTCCATTTTCTTAATTGGATCCTTCCCCCCGTCATCCTTTTATACACCCTTACCTATCAAAAATAAATAAATTTTTTTCTTGTAACTCGCAACAGGCAACAACCAACTCGCAACAACCCCGATGCAAGAACCGTTCCAATACAGGTCATATCGATACTAAGCCTCCCATTCACAATAAGTTAAACTTACGATCAGGGAAGCCTGAGTTACAAATTTATCCAAAAAACTGGATAAGGATCTCCAGAAATCCAAAAAATTGGATGTCAAGTTAGTGTTTGAACAGTTGTGGATTCAAGCGCCGGGCGATTTGAAACTGCTTTCGAGCCTCCTCTTCCCTGCCCATTCGCCGATAAACCAAGCCCAAGTTGGCGCGCAGAACTGCGTTCTCTGGAGAAAGAGTGATGGCTTTCTTTAGGGCCTCAATCCCCTTGTCGTGCTGCTCAGCCATGGAATAGGCTACCCCCAGATTGTTCAGTGCGAAAACAGAGTTGGGAGAGATGGCGAGGGCTTTTTCCAATTGCTGGATGGCTTCGGGAATCTTGCCTTGATTCTTGTACAGCACACCGAGATTTGTCCGGGCCCGGTAATGACCGGGGTCAATTTCTACGGTGCGCTGAAATCCCAGGATGGCGTCTTCCACACGGCCCAGCTTCAGGTGAGTCTGGGCCAAATCGAAGGCAGCCAGCGCCTGATCACCCCCCAATTCGATTGCCTTCTTGAACTGCTGCTGCGCCGCGTTATAGTTGCCCGTGTGATAATAGGCCTGGCCCAGTTTGTAACGAACAATCTTCAGATCAGGCTGCGCGTTCAGGATTTGCTCATAACCTCGAATCGCCTTTTCATAGTCTCCTCGCGAGCTGATCTCAAAGAGATCCAGAATCCGATTATAAAGGATGATCTGGTCCTTCGGGTCCCTCAAAGACCCAAAGTCCTGAGATTTGCCGGTGCCGCCTGAAAGCGCTACATAGCCCAGGGAGCGAAGCTTTTCCAGTGTCTCAGAGTCGAGTGGGGCCCGAGATTTCTGTGCCTGCGCCGGCCTGGCAAAATGGCCCATCAAGTCTTCCAGATCTTGACGCATGCGGTTGGCCAGAACTTGATTCTCAGGAGCCAGGTTGTGCTTTTCTCCAAAGTCACGGGAAAGATCATAGAGCTCAGGCGTGGGAACCAAAACGTATTTGTATGACGCGCTGATCAGGGCCCGCACAGGGCTCCATCCGAACTGTCGATAGGAATAGTAACACTCAGCGTACAAATCGACCCGGTGATCACGACTCTTACCCAGGATAAGGGACATCAAACCGCTTCCCTGGACCTCAGGTATCAACTTTCGATCCACCCGCAGAACTTGCAAGACGGTGGGAAAAAGATCGATGATGCCGACGTTCTCTGCAATCGTCCGGCCGGCTCTCTCCCCCTGAGGGAGCCGCACAATCATGGGAACATGAAGTGTGGCGTTATAGACAAACAGACCATGCTTGTCTTCCTGGTGTTCCCCCAAACTTTCTCCGTGATCTCCTACGACTACCACCAGAGTGTCTTCGTAGATTCCGTTGTTCCTCAACCAGTCCACTAAAGTCCCCACATTGGTGTCGGTGAATTCGATTTCCCCATCATAAGGACGGCCCGGGTGTCGAGAGGCATAGGGCTCGGGAGGAGTGTAGAGGTCGTGTGGATCGTAGAGGTGGACCCACACGAAAAACGGCTTTCGCAGGTTGCTGTTCAACCAGCTGATGGCTTGAGTGACGACCTGGTCACCGGTTCTCTGAACGTAACCCGGGCTGACGTTCTCATGCTGACTGAGGTCAAAATCGTCATAATAGTAGTCAAACCCCTGGTCCAGGCCAAACTTGGAATCCAGTACGAATGCGCCCACAAAGGCTGCAGTGGCGTACCCGGCTCGCTTTAATGTTTCCGCCAGGGTGCTCTGTTCAGGAGGCAGGACATAGCCGGAATTGTCTCGGACGCCGTGATAGGAAGGATAGGTCCCCGTCAAAATGCTGGCATGGGACGGAAGGGTGAGAGGAACTGGAGAAAAGGCCCTCTCGAAGCGAATCCCCTCCCTGGCCAATTGGTCCAGGACGGGAGTTCTGGCTCTGGCGTATCCGTAACAACCCAGTCTGTCGGCACGCAGGGTATCAATCGTCACCAACAGCAAGTTGGATTGTGCAAAAGCCCAGGAGAAGCAGAAGAGCAAAAGAAGCACCAGATAGGGGGTTAAGAAGGGTCTGTTGCGGGTTCCGGCCACTCCTTGAGGAGGGTGTCGCAAAAGGGTTGCCGTAGGGGCGAGCTGCTGGCTCGCCCGAGCCGTTCGTTTTACGCCAAAAGTCCAGTTCGGGCGAGCCACCGGCTCGCCCCTACGCACGGTAGCCTTACGAACCGGTGTGGAGATGAACCTATAAATCTGGAACATTAAGTTTCGGGTTGAGTTCTTTAGCCCTGTGGAAGGCACTCCGCGCCTCGTTTTCCATTCCCTTGGCCTGATAGGCCTGTCCTAGATAGTAATGAGCAAGACTGGATCGAGGGACCAATTTGATCGCTATTTGTGCCTGCTCCAGGGCTTGGTCGTAGCGCTTTCTCCTCAGATAGGCCAAACTGAGATTGGTGCGTACCATCAGGCTGTTGGGAGCGTACTCAAGTGCTTTAAGATAGCTCTCAACGGCTTGGTCCACCTGCTCCAGATTCAAATAGTACGACCCCAGGTTGTTGTGGGCGTCCGCAAAGGAGGGTCGAATCTCCAGTACTCTTAGCTCTTCCTGAATGGCCTCCTGGAACTTTCTCTTCTTGGCCAAGAGTGTGGCCAGCAGATGACGTGCTCCAAAGTGAGCGGGCTCAGAAGCCAGTAATTCTCCCACCACCTGCTCCGCCTTTTCTGAGAGACCTGACTGCGAATACGCGCGAGCCAAACTGTAACGGGCAACATTGGAGTTGGGATTGTATCGTATCGTCTCCGAGAACTGTTCAGCTGCCTTTAAGTGCAATCCGAGAGTAAAGTACTCCGTGCCCAGAAGGAAGTGGACAATCGGCATTTCCGGCTCCTCTCGGGCAACTTTTTCAAGAATTGATATGGACTCCCGTACCTTGCCTTTCCGCGAAATGGAAATAGCCTGGTTGAGTTCATTGTAGGTTTCAATCTTTTGTTTGGGATCGGGCAGAGTTTGACCGGCAGCAGGGCTGCTCGTACCGGCTGAAAAGGCAACGTAGCCAAGCGCCTTCAGGCGTTCCATGGTCTCGGGATCGACCTGGCCGGCAGCCTCGGCTGAATCGGAGTTGCCCATGGCAAACTTTCTTTGCAGCTCGTGCATCTGCGCCTTCATTTGGTTGGCCAAAGCGGTGTGGTCTTTGAAAATATTGTCCAGCTCTGCCGGATCTTTCTTGAGGTCATACAACTCAGGAATGGGAGCTTCAATAAACTTGTGGGTCGGGGTTGAATAACTGAAGAGAGAACTCCACCCGAAATGGATTCGCGGATAATGGGTTTCGGCGTAAGCGG
The DNA here is from genome assembly GCA_027717925.1 of Acidobacteria bacterium AH-259-G07. Lineage (GTDB taxonomy): Bacteria > Acidobacteriota > UBA6911 > RPQK01 > JADFOI01 > JALLOL01. Next base: position 6,930 of record JALLON010000054.1, read on the forward strand.
AAAGTTGCACATCGGGACGCTTGCCCGCCATCATGGCCAGCAGTCCTTCCCCCTGTGCCCAAGCTGGGACTTTCTCACCCAGCAGCTGCACAATGGTTGGAGCGAGGTCGATGCTGCGTACTTGATTGGGAATCCGGGTTCCAGCCTGAATCCGTCCCTTGGCAATATGAGGGGGAAGTTTGAAAATCAATGGAATTCGAAGCGAAGCATCGTAGAGGTAGTAGGCATGATACTCCTCCTGGTGCTCGCCTAAGCTCTCACCATGATCTGAAGTGAGGATGATCAGACTGTCCTCATACAGGTTCTGTTCTTTGAGACTTTCGCAAAACCTTGCCAGTTCGGCGTCCACATAGGCAATTTCGCCATCGTAAGGACGGTCTCTAAACTCGGTGCCGAAAGGCTCCGGTGCAATGTAGGGATCGTGGGGATCATAAAGATGGATCCACAGGAAAAAAGGCTTCGACCGGTTTTCACTTACCCACTGTGAAGCCAGCTTGATCACCTTGTCGGCTGGACGCTCGACCCGGCTGAAGTCAATCTGCCGCAAACGCTGTACCGGAAAATGATCCTCATAGACGTCAAAGCCGCGATCCAGCCCCCACTGAGCCATCAAAACCGACGACCCGACGAAGGCTCCCGTCACATATCCTCTCTCCTTGAACCACTCGGTAATGGTGGGAACCCCTTGGCGCAGCCTGCCCACCACATCCTGTAGGCCGTGGTAAAAGGGATAGGTTGCAGTGAAGATACTGGCATGCGAGGGAAGAGTGATTGGAGTCTGGACGATTACATTCTCGAAAAGCACACCTTCCCTGGCCAGGGTGCTGATGGCGGGGGTTTTTCCTTTGCCATAGCCGTAAGCCTCCAGATGATCCGCTCTCAAGGTGTCGACAGTGATCAAAATGACGTTCGTTTGATCCGGTGCTGCTCCAACCCCAGTCAATGACCCCAAAAAGCACAGGCACAAAAGGCATGGAATGATGCGTTTCACGGCTCTTCGTTTTATTTTCCCGGCTTTTTTTACGACCCTTCGATGACTTCAAAGTCGGCCTGGCTGCTGGAGGATTGTCCAGAGATGGAGTCGATCACCTTAACCTTTAACCTGTAGCGGCCCTTTTCCAGACTGGCAAGGTCCATCTTTCGAACCAGTACCAAGCGCTCGGGCGAGAAGAATCCAATCGAAAGTCCGTCCTCGTCCCTGACTTGAGAAACCGCTTTGTCCCCTCTGGCAATGGTGTATTCAATGGAAACGGCGGGCTCAAGAGTGGCCGAATCCAGTGTCGGATTATAGATCTGAAGGTAGACTCCCAACTGATCGGAAGCTCTAAACTGTCGTTTCACATTGGGCACGACCCTCACATCACCGATGACAAAGCTCTGCGGAGTTTCGGGAAAGTCTTCTAAAGACTCCAATTGCTCAGCCAGCATAATTGGGCCGGCAACCATTTTCTGGTTCTCGGGTCTAGTCAGGTGAATACTGCTGGTGAGCGTTCCCAAATCTCCACTGGTGAGATCTTTGATAACCAACTCCACTTTGTATCTGCCCGGCTGCAGTGTAAGCACTTTCTGGTAGAGCGACTTCTGCTGCTGTCCGATGGAAAGGTATTTCACTTGGTATTCGGAAGCCACAATGTCTTCAAATTCGTTGACCACCTGCCCCAACATGGTTGAAACACGTCCATAAATACCCACCCGGGCCTTGGAGATGTTGCCGCGTTTGAAGTACTTGAGTGATTTGTTGGGTACCTCGACCGTGATGGGGACAAGAGCTTCCTCGTCATCAATCCAAACGTGGTGCATTACCGTGGTAAAGGGCAGCATGGAATAACTGACCTTGGTTTCGACGATGGTCTGAAGCTCTTTCTGCTTGATTTGAGGGGGACGCTGCAAATCAAAGAACTGGCGCAATCTCTCGAAGGGTCTATCCTTGAAGCGCGCTCCCATAAAGCGCTTCATGTAGGCGGTATTGTTCAGATGTCCCGGATGAAGACCTGGACGCTCGTACCGTCTGGCCATCCCCAGCCGCTCCGCAGTGGTTTCGCCCATGCCATCTACATGCAGCAGCATATCTTTTTCCCAGGGGTACAGGGCCAGTTTAAACTCACCGGTCCAGGACCGGTCCACAAACTCAATCTCGATGTCCTCCCCCACACCCTGGATATACCGGTAGCGCCAGATCTCAAACGGATAGGTCGCCGTTCTGCCTCCTCCCTCGTAGGGCTTACGCACATAGGTTCCGCCGCCCGCGTAGTACTCTCTCTGGGCCGGCTCTCCGAACATGATGTAAATGCGCCCGCGATCTGTTTTCCATCCCGGGATGCCACTGCCGAAATGTTGGTTGACATAAGCGAGACGGCGGTAGTGCTCCTCCCTGTACTCATTGATCGCCGTCGTTAGATCCGTGTCACGTCGTCGCCAAAACTGCTCGATGAACTGATCTTTCTCCTCCGAAGTGGTGAGTTTTTCAAAGACGTCCCGTTCGTCGTCAGTGATAAGGTAGACAATGTCCTGGTTGAGCCATTTTTCGTAATACTTAGCAGCTTCTCTTTCCTCCTTCTCGCGATCTTGGCCGAAGCCAGGTGTGAGGAGAAAGAGGAAAAGAAAGCTCAAAACAGAAGCTTTCTTTCTCATCTTTTCCATTATGCCAGATAGCTGTGCGAGGAGCTACTCTGGCTCCTTCTTTAGCTTTTGGAACAGTCTCATTTCACGCTGCGCCTGGTGGGCTCGACCCGTTTGCTGGTAAAGCTGGGCCAGCAGATAGTGCGCCTGCGCGAAAGAAGAATCCAACTCGGCGCTTCTGGCAGCTGCCCCTATGGCTTGCTGCAACTCGCCCTTGGAAAGGTAGGCCTTGGCTAACAGGTAATACACACCATGTGAGTCGGGACTCTCCTTTTCGAGCACTAGCAGGAGTTTCAGTGCCTTCTCCAGCCGGTCGGTCTTGAGCAGCAGCTTCGCCAACTCGAGGCCTGCAGGTGTTTTCTTAGGATAGAGGCGCAATTCCTCCTTAAGTTCTCCAATCGCCTTCTGCGCGTGGCCGGCATTGAGATGAATCCTGGCAATGTGGTAGTGGACCCAGGAGAACTCAGGATTTTTCCTTACAATTGCCATAAACTGCTCCAGGGCCAGGTCGCTGAAGTTCAAATTGTGATAAGTCCTGCCCAAGTAAAGACGGGCCATCAGGTTGCTTTCATCCAGTTCAACTGTCTTTTTGAGCAGTGCTAGTGCCTCCTTTTCTTTGCTCTGCTGAAGCAAGGTGACCGCGAAATCGTACTGAAAGTCAGCCCGGTGCGGCTCCAACCTGACTGCCTGGCGCAGATTCTCTTCAGCCTCGCTAAACTGTCCCAGCGCCGCCAGGGTCAACCCATACAGGTGGCGGTAGGAGGCATTTTCTGCGTCCAGCCGGACCATTTTCTTAGCTGTTAACATTGCCGCCAGATACTCTTTGTTCCTGAACTTCTCGATAGCCTCCTGGTACAGCGTGGACTGAGCAAGCAGAGCTGAGGTAAAAAGCAACAGCAACAGTGACACGATCCTGGTTGACCGAGGTCTTTTCCCTTCTCTCATGACTGATCCTGCCCGTTGGATGCTCATTATTTGTCGCCTGCTCTCAATGTTCCCCCCTCCTTTAAGTGGTATGAATGGTCGGCAACAAGGTCTTCAAACTCCTGAAGTACACCGTTGGTCCATTTGACAACCACCTCTTTCACCTTTTGTGAAGCACCCAGGCCAAAATGTAATCTGAAGTCATTAGTGGACTGATAGCTCGATCCGCCCTGCACTTCGCGCAGCTGCCGCCCTTTTTCAGTTTCCAGAGTCACTCGCACACCGATGGCACTGCGATTGGTGCGCACACCCTCCAGGGCCAGGGTTAACCAGTGACCGGCCCCGCTGCCCCCCTCGTTGCGCAGTAAGGAAGGACGATCATCCATGTTGTTGACGGCGATATCCACATCGCCATCGTTGTCAAAATCGGCAAAGGCGGCTCCTCGACTCGACCAAAGCTTGCTCAGGTCGCTTCCCAACGCTTCCGCAACCTCTTTGAACTTTCCGTTTCCAAGGTTCTGAAAGACCAGTTTTCGTTGATAAAAGTGGGTTCCGATCTGGTAGTCGTCGACCTGGGGATAGATATGCCCATTGGAGACAAAAATGTCCTCCCAACCATCGTTGTCAAAATCAAAAAACTGAGTGCCCCAGCTCAGGAACTGCCAGCTGGCAAAGGCGACCCCGCTGGCGTAGCTCACGTCCCTAAAAAATCCGGATCCCATGTTGCGATAAAGGGTGTTGTAGTCATCGGAAAAATTGGTGACGTAGAAATCAAGAGCCCCATCATGGTCATAGTCAGCCGTTGCAAGCCCCATTCCCGCCTGAGCGTTGCCGTCCTCACTGAAGCCTACCCCGGAAAGAAGTCCCACCTCTTCAAAGGTACCCTCCCCATGGTTCCGGAATAGAAAGTTCGCCATGGAATCGTTGGCCACGTAGAGATCAATGTCTCCGTCGTTGTCATAGTCTGTCCAAACCAGTCCCAATCCGTAGGAGGGCAAGACCTGAGCCATTCCAGCAGAGCGGGTGACTTGAACAAAGGTCCCATCTCCCTTGTTTCGATAGAGTACGTCAGAAGCAGCCGTCATTCCCTCGGGACCGCAGTGGACCTGTATGCCGCGGTACTGGCAGGCGGGAGCGGGGGCTCGTCGGTAATCGAATTCGATGTAGTTGACGACATAAAGATCGAGCCATCCGTCCGCGTCGTAGTCCGCAAAGGCGGCACTGGAGCTCCAGTGATCATCACCCACTCCGGCCAGCAAGGTTACGTCGGTGAAAGTCCCGTCACCATTGTTGCGGTAGAGTGTATTGGAGCCGTAATTGCAAACGTATAAATCAGGCCAACCATCATTGTTATAGTCCCCTATGGTTGCTCCCATTCCCCAACGGCTACCTCCCACGCCGGCTGATTCGGTGACGTTGGTAAAAGTACCATCGCGATTATTTCGGTAAAGAGCATTGGAAACGGTTCGTTTTCCTTCTAGTAGTTCCTCCCAAGATCCACCGTTTACAAGATAAAGATCGGGCCAGTGGTCTCGGTTGTAGTCGATCCACGCCACCCCCCCACTGATGGTCTCAAGGATGTACTTCTTCTCCGGACTTCCACTGACGTGCTGGAAGTCAAGCCCGGCTCTTTCCGCGATGTCTACAAAGTAAAGAGTGAGC
>JALLON010000055.1 GCA_027717925.1 Acidobacteria bacterium AH-259-G07
TTGACAAGTGCCCACAGCAGGTCTTGAGCAGCGCCGGTTCGGCTTTTTTCCTTATTGAAATGGGTCGCCGCCAGATTATATTCTTCGCCTGTGGGAAATCTGCTCAGAGTCGATAGGTAAAGTTCCTGGATCAGCTCGCGATCAGCTGCTCCCCTGAGAATCACTTGGGCAACACGCCCCTTGGGATCGGCAACCGCATTCCCGAGTGTAGGACCATTTACCAAATTCAGAGCCTGGGGCAGACTCATCTGACTTTTTCTTTCACACTCGCAGGGTTCCTCCCGCTGCGGCCGACCGAAAAGATCAAGAAATCCGCCCATTCCCACGTGCGGATCGGGAAGTTGTACGGCACGAAAATCTTCAGGGACTTCTGCGAACTCGAAGTGCGAACCGGTAGCCATCGAAATAGCGTCCGCCAATTGCTCGGCCGTCAAACGGCGAGGAAGCTGGTGCGAAAAGTTAATGTAGTCGTCTTGGTTCCATTCATTGGTACGGAAGGAAGCCTGATAGGTGCGCGAGTTAACAATGGTTCTCATCAGATGCTGCAAGTCGTAGTCGTGGTCGGTCAAGTCCTTGGCCAGGGCGTCCAGCAGCGGCTTGTTGACAGGCGGATTAGAAGCACGGATATCATCCACGGGCTCGATAATGCCGTAACCGAAGAAGTAGCTCCAAATCCGATTGGCGATGGCGCGGGCAAAGAAGGGATTGTTCTTGGACGTGAGCCATCCCACCAGTGCTGAACGTCGATCGCCGTCGCTGGAAATCGGCGGAGCATCGTGACTGGCGACCAAGTACTTCGGCTGCACGATTGCCCCATATTTGGGATGCTTTATTTCGTTGTCGTAACGCTTTTCATAGACGATCTCTTCGCCACTCTGAAAGCCGGGCCTGACGCCGATCGCGGCGAAAAAGGCCGCCATTTCGTAATACTGGTTCTGTGTCCATTTTTCGAATGGGTGGTCGTGGCACTGGGCGCAGACCATGCGAACACCCAGGAACAACTGGGTGGTCGTCTGCATCGCCTCCTTCGGGTCGCGCGCCACACGGAAGAAACTCGCCGCGGGGTTCTCAAACGTGCTGCCCTTTGACGTCAGCAGCTCCTTGACCAACCGGTCGTAAGGCTTGTTCTCAGCAATCGACTGCCGAAGCCATTCCCGAAAAACCCACATGCCTTTGTTACTCAAGAACTTGCGATTGCTGCGCAGCAAGTCGCCCCATTTCAGAGTCCAGTTGTCGACATACTCCTCGCTGCCGATGAGCCGATCAATGATCCGGCTGCGCTTGATTTGCGAATCCGCTGCATCTTCGACAAAAGCACGCACCACCTCGGGCGTCGGCAGTTGGCCCGTTAGGTCTAAGTAAGCACGGCGGAGGAATTCTGCGTCATCGGCAGGCGGCGAAGGTTGGATTTTCAGCCGTTTTAGTTTCGCGTCAATAAATTTGTCAATGGTGTTGTATTGAGGAAGTTTGGCCCACTTAAAGCCAGGCTGGGGATTCAAGACCGTCACCGGTACCGTCACAAACTTGCCCTCGTAGCGGACCAGCAGAGCACCTTCTCCCTTGCGTATGCCTTCTACTACGGCATCGTCGGTGACACTCACCGACTCGGTGTTGCTGCTGGCAGTGTGAGCTTCTCTCGTCACGTCCCGCAGCGAGCCATCCGCATAGTGCGCGATGACCAAGACCTGCTGTCGTCGCCCCGGACCGTGCATGAATATCTCCTCAGGCCAGACTTCCAGCTTTTCCGCTGTGTCGACTTCCGGATTACCGAAGGGAACACCTGCCGAAATCCAGCTGAGAATGGTGTTGTAATAACGTGATCCGAGTTCAATTTGCGTTCCACCGCCGTGGGCAACCTCCTGCGTGGGCTTGGCCAGCATTAAGCTTCGAGACGGGTCAGCTCGATTAAACCGTCTCCCCGACATATCATAAAGCAGCGCCTGATAGTCGAACTCAGGATCATAGCCACGCAGTGAGAGCTTAAAGCCGTTCTTGCCTTTGGCCGCGCCGTGGCAGGTTCCCGCAGTACAACCGATCTTGTTCATAATCGGTAAGACGTCCCGGACAAAGGTCACCTCTCGAGCCTTGTCGAAGGCCTTGATTGTGACAGGCAGCTCGACACTCAAGCCTCCCGCGGTGATTGCGACTCGTGCTGCGCCTGTCTTGGTCGGATAAAGGAAACCGTTCTCCCCTACCCTCAGCGCATCACTCTTGAAGTGAGCAGAGGAAGTGAGGTCAATTTTCTCCCCTCTCTCTGTGATTCCAGTGACCAGTACTTTCCTTCCTTCCTCGGGCGAGGAAAAAATCAGCGGAGATGGTTCAACCACAAGCTCCTCTACGCTCACATTAAAGGCCTGCGCTGCGCTCTTTTTACCTTTATCTTTTTCCGCACTCGTCTCTACAAAGACCGCAGCAATGACTATCCAAGTGCAAACTAATCTTCGCATCGTTACGCTACCTCTCTGCCTGAATGAGTTCCGATACCACCAAGCGCGCCTCTACAGGCGCGATTCTATAGGGAACTTTCTCCTTGTCGCGTCCCGCTAATACGGAAGATGAAGTCAATTCAATATTATACTCTCCCGGGACAGCCGATGGTCTTACCTGGCAGACCACTCGAAATTCCTCTTGAGTGCCGGCAACCTCGGTCGGCAAGCAAGACACACCAAGTGGGAGGTTTTCCACTTTAATCTCCACGGGTTGATGGAAAGCCGGATCCCTCTGCACCTTGGCTACCAATTCTGCTTTACCACCTGGCTGTACTGTGACACCCGCCGACGGAACGACGATTTTGTAGCCTTGCACCACCTCGACCGTAATGGCCGGGGTGTAAATCTTTTGCTTACTGCCCTGGATGTACACCTCGCCATTGAGTACTACGTTGAACTTTATCGGCGGTGTACCCACGGTCGTTGCTAGAGTCAACACACCACTTTTCTCATACTGTGCATCGATGTTATCCCGTTTTATTCGGAGTTCCCGAGCTCCCGGGGTAGTAATCCCGACCTGCTTCGGCGGTCTGACATTGGGATTGTCCGATAGGAAGCGCCAACGGAAATCGTATTCCATACCTTGGACGAGGCGGACCTGGCTGGGAGTGTCCACTAGCAATTTGGCAGGAATCTTCTTGGCCACCATCATGGGCAGCTCGAGGCCCAACCAGGGTGCGACGAACGGTTTTTGACGGTCGCGACGATTCGGATCCGAAACGCCAGTACCCCCAAGAATCTGGGTAATTAGTCCTGGGCCCCGAGCCCGCTGCCGGATCACCGTGCCATCTTCCAACACACCTTCCCCCCAGACCGACAACTCACTCAGCCTCGACTTTGCTTCCTTTTTGGCGGTTATCGTCAGAACACCCTGCCGAGAGACTTTTCGGTTGTCCGGATCATCGAGCTCAGAAGGGATGATGCCTCCTTCCACGATGAGATCATCACCCGCGTCCTGGATGCCCAGCTGGATCGACCCTATGTAACCGCGCCGCTTGGCATTAACGGTAACTGAGGCGGTGCCTCCTTCCGGAATATTGACATAAGGTGTAGACAAGCTGAGGGTGAAGTCCGGCGGTTGTTTCCTGGCCAACAAACGGTAGCCATAAAGCGGGCCACCGCGCCGCACAAGGTCCTCCACCGTAAGGACGACTTTATGGGTTCGCTGCGGAACTTCAAAAGTAATGTGCGGATCGGAACTGGTGCGGCCGGGTGAAATGAGAGAAAAGACATCGCGGTCAGGGATCTCGTCTCCAGCGGAGGCCAATCTTTTTTCCTTCTCATCATAAATGGTCAGCACTGCGGAAAGACGCGACGTCCCAAGATCCGCAGCCTGCACTTCTATGATCCAGTTCTCCCCTGGATTCACCGCCAAATGGTAACGGTCTACCTGTTGGGGCTTGGAAATCCGTCCATTGACCACTGTGGAAGGTTCTAGTGGGAGGACCTTCTGACCGGCTGGCTCCAATATCTCGGGCAAATCGCTAACCGCAAATACGTACGGAAGACTTCCCGCTGCTCCCGGAACCGAAACCATGGTGAAGTCGTCCTTAGCATCCACCTTACTCAAGTCCACCGTTATCTCCACGGGCTGAGCCAGGTTGCCACCAAACACTTGTACCTTGGCCTTGTCTCCTCTTGTCCACCCCAAGGGAAACAGTCCATCCACATGGGCGAAGGAGCCTATTTTTAGCCGGTAAAAGTTGTGTTCCTGCTTACTAAACCTGGCGTCGTGGACAACCACGTAATACTCACCGTCCCTGGGGAAGGAAACATCCAATCGGCAATCCAGGCCCAGACCGTGAGTGTCGTTATTGATCGCAATCTGTTTTTCCTGGGAATCCAGCAGCCGAATCACTGGGTCTACGGCGGATCCCGCTCGACGCGCCTCCACCTCGAAAACGAGCCGCTCGCCCTTCTTAGCACGAATCCGATACATGTCTCGTTCCGGGCCATACAGGGTGCCATTCACCGTCACGGGAATTTTTTGGATCAACTCGCTTTCCTTGGGGGAATCATTCATGGACCGATGCACAATCTGCCCGGCCTCAGCTTCCGTTACCTCGGGGAACGCCCCCACGCTGAAAAGAAGCACGTTGGACAAGCCGTCCGCGGTACTGACTCGGATGGGATAGAGGCCGACCGAAACATCCGCCTCCAACTCCACCAGGAAAGGAAGTTTATGGTCTTTTTTCGGCCCCATTGCTTGTTCGCCTTCGTCTCGGGGTGGGGTCAAAGGAGTGAAGACAGCTGGTAGGGTGGAAATAATCTTCGAGTCCTGCACCAGATTGCTGCCCACCAGAGTCAACTGGAAGGGTTTGCCACGCTGCGCTCCCCAGGGTCGCAACTCCTTCAGTATGGGTTCGCCGGCAAAGGTAAACGAGCAAACCAGTATGACGAGCACCCAGAACCGAATCCCCTCCAAAGATATCCTCGCTATAGAGGGTCCGATTGCCCCTTTCGCCCTTTGGTAGGGGCGAGCCGGTGGCTCGCCCGAACTATCCTCGGTGGGTGTTCGCTTCGGGCGAGCCACCGGCTCGCCCCTACAAGGCCTTCGACATTCTATCCGCTCTTTTCGCAATTTTTACTCCTCAATTTGACGTCAGCACCTTCTTTTCAATCGGGACCGGAATAAACTTTTTTAACAGTTGCCCGGAATCCACTTCGCAGATCCGCACAAGACCGTCAAAGCCCCCCGTAGCCAGCTGCTCCCCATCAGGGTGGAAAGCGACAGTATAAATACCGGCTTCATGTGCTCCACAAGTAGCCGACCGATTTCCGGTTCCAACGTCGTAAATTGGCACTTGGCCGGCTACGCCGGCGACGGCTATTTTCTTCCCGTCAGGGCTGAAGGCGAGAGCAAAGATTTCACCGTCCTGCCTTTCAAACTCGCGAATGAGGGTGGAATCGTCGGCGATTAACATCTTCCTGGGCCGGTCCATCATATAGTAATAAGGGATCCGATCCTCGCCGCCGATGAGCACGGCATCACGACTGGGGTGGCGCGCGATGGCGGCCAGCTCACCTCGTAAAAGGTTAATGTTCTCAATAAAGGCACCGCTGGAAGCATCCGTGAGCTTAGCTGCGCGGTCACGACCCACTGAGACAATCCTTTTGCCGTCCATGCCAAACAGGGTTCCCAGGACCCAATTCTCATGGTGTCCCATTTTCAATAGTTCCTTGCCTGTCGCGGTCTCAAGGATACGAACCCTCTGATCCGAGCAGCCGAAGGCTACTTTCGACGCGTCGGGGGAGAAGGAGGCCCCGAACACCGTATCGTGGCACACTGTGACTGACTTTTTCATTTCGCGCGAGGCGACATCCCAAAACTGCACTTCTCCGAATCGAGCGGGCGTTCCTCCCGCCGCCATCAAGATCTCTCCATCCGGAGAAAAGGCCAAGGACTGAATGCGATCTGAGATGCCCACCAGACGATCCTCGAGTCCAGAGCCATCGCTCTTGTGAAGGAGCACTTCCCGATACCCGGACACTGCCAGCAAATTGCCATCTGGAGAGTAGGCCAGAGCAGTAATGACCGCAGGGAGATGATAAACCGGAGGTCCAACGGGGGCGGCAGGTTGCCGTACTTCCGGCGGGGTGTCGTCCAGGGCGCCACTTTTTATCCAGAGCCGGAACAGCTCAATTTCCTGGTCAGTTAGTGGAGGCAGCCCGAACGGCATCCGCGGCTCCCGATCACCAGTGAGGTGAGCGATTACCAGGCTTTGCTCCGGGTCTCCCGGCACAAAAGCTGGACCACTCTTACCCCCTTGGCGGAAACCTTCATAGTCGGTCAGCTGAAGGTTGGCTTGCTTGACAGCCGGCTGGTGGCAGGCCTGGCATTGGCGCTGAATGATAGGCCAGATGTCCTGAAAATAGCCGGCCTGTGCTGGGGTCTTCTTCGACTCAGGTTCCTCTCCGTAGAGAACGCTGCAGAAAATTAAAAAAACAAGACTCCTGCACGCCCGCGTCATTGTTGAGTCCCCATCCAGGGGGCCGTGTCTTTAAAATTTAAATTTTGGGTCCAAAATTTAAATTTTAAAGACAGGGCCCGACCAGAATTGTATTTCAAGGGCGGTAAGAGGTCAAGGAATGTGCCTCGGCCCACATCCATTCAATTAGAAGCTGCAGCTCCTGCGGCGTGAGCCGCTCGGAAAATTTGGGCATGCGGTCGTTGCGCTCGCCATAGTACTCGGGGTGGGTGGGATCCGTAATCATGCCGTACAACCAGGCCTTGGAAGCATAGTCGGTTAAATCGGGAGCCGGTACCTCTTCACCGCTCATCGGGATGTCAGGGTGCTTGAGGGTGTGACACTCACTGCAGGCTTGGGCCCCCTCCCAGGATCCGAAAGCGAATACTTCTGCGCCGCGCAACACCAAATCGGGATCAGCTGGAGGTATCTTTGCCGCTTGGCTCTGGGTGGCCAGGAAAGCGACAACTGCGTCAATCTCCTCCCTGCTCATGAGGGGAATATTTTCCTTGGACCACTCGGCCATTTCCCCGTCTTTGTGCTCGGTATTCCCGAAAAACCGAGCTGCTGAGGGATCTTTCAAGAACTCGCTAGTCCACTCCTGCCTGCCAAACCCGGCCAAATCACTCGCACTCGGGGGCATCGGTGCTTTCTTCCCGTTACGAATTTCCACTACCGGAAGTCCGGTTCCGTCATGGCCATCCCAGCGATGACAGGTGGCGCAGTTGTCCCGAAACAAAGTGGGCCCTTGGGTCAAGGGATCCCGGCGCAACAGTTGCACAGCCCCCTCCGTGGGAATTCCCTCGCTGTGAGCCAGTTCAATGGCCCGCCGGGCTTTCCTTTGGGCATCCGCCACGCCCTTTTGGTAGAGAAAATCGGCCTTGTCCTCCTGAATGGCGGCAACACTCAGAAAGAGAACGCCCGTAAGTAGAGCGAAGGTCATCCCAACACAAAAGGCGTGTCCCCATTGAAGCCGTCCCAGAAACGGGAAGAGCACCAGCACTCCGATCATCACACAGGGAATGACGATGGCGCCGTAGACTTCGGTCTCACCTGGAAAATATTTCAAAAACTGGTATAAAAACAGAAAGTACCATTCTGGACGCGCTGCTGGATAGGGATTAGACGCATCCGCCGGGGCTTGGAGAGACGCCCCACCCTCGGGTCCAAATACAAAACCCTTCTCAGACCCACCCCACACAACTAGACCAACTAGCACAAGCAGCACCCCCAGGCAGGCAAGCGTGTCTCGCAGTGCCTGCTCGGGCCAGAAAGTCGTTTCTCCTTGCGGGTTTTTCGGATGGGTGACCCCATGCCGGCGGAAGAGAGCCACGTGTGCTACTAGGATTAGAACCAGCAGAGTCGGCAGCAATCCGGCATGGAAGGCGAAGAAACGCGTCAGAGTGTGGTGCCCGTAAGCGGGGCCGCCGACGAGCAGATGCTCCAAGGTCGGACCGAAGATGGGGACAATTCCGATGATCTTGGTTGTGACCTGGGTGGCCCAATAGCCCTTCTCATCCCAGGGGAGCAGGTAACCGGTGAGCGCAAGTCCCAGCACCACGAACATCAACGAGAGACCAAGCCACCAATTCACTTCGCGAGGCGGGCGGTAGGCGCCCGCGATTACCACCTGAAGCAGGTGCAGGGCAAGCAGGACAACCATGGCCTGTGACGCGTAATGATGCAGGCCCCGTACGAACCAGCCCAGCTGCATATGATGCTGGATGAAGTAGACACTCTCCCAGGCGGTCTGAGCAGAGGGGCTGTAAGCGGTCCATAAAAAGAAACCGGTGAGGAGCTGGACAGTAAATGTAAATGCCAGGCTACTTCCCCAAACATACCTCCATTTGGGCCCCCCAGGGATGCGCTCATGGATCAATTTGAAGCGGAGATGACGATAACCCGTGCGATGATCGAGCCAGTCCCTCAACTTACTCACGAGACCGCGATCTTCTCTCTAATTCCTTGCTGGAATTCCTGATACCGCACCAACACGTCAGTCCCCTGTACTTTGACTTCAAGCTTATCGAGGCCCCGAGCAGATGGACTGCCAGGGTTGGCAATAGAGCCGTCGAGGTTAAAGGAGCTGTCGTGACATGGGCAAAGAAATTGCCGGCTGTTGGGGTCGTACTCCACAAAGCAGCCGGCGTGAGGACAAATGACCTGAAACGCTTCGACCTCCTGCTCATGGCGTAGAAGATAAACTGCGCCGATCGGCACATTGGCGTCGGTATTCCAAGCGTCGGTTCGAGTCCCAGTGATGGTAAAGCTTCGCGGTATGCCCACAGGAAGACTGTCCACCCAAGCGACGCGCACGAATCCGCGCTCTCGAGAACCGCGGCGAAGAGCATCCAAGAAGAAGATCACACCGGCTCCAAAAGGCACCAGTATCAGCCCTGCTCCAATGAGTCCACATGCCAGTTTCCTGAAAAATCCACGTCGTTCCATACGTATTTACAGGAACATCAAGGGATGCTGGCGGTTCTTGAGGGGCAGCTCAACCGGAGATTGGAGGCGATGTGACTCGTAGACGGCCAGAATCATCTCCAGGGCCGCTCGTCCATCGTATAGGCTTCCCTTGGCTTGGCTGTCCGTCTCAATGGCCCGGATCAAGTCCTTCGCGATGCGGACGTTTCCCAGATGCAGGCCAGTGTCCTCAAGGAGTTCGGGCTTACCCAGTCCAGCACTCGTGATCTCCACCCAGCGGGCCTTCGCGCGACCAGGCGACCAGGAAGGATCCTCGACAAAGAAGACCGCGGGTAGGCTGCCTGTAGTCATGGTAATAATACCTCTTGTGCCATAAATCTGAAGCCCAAAACGTTCGCTTGCTCCATGACGGGCACGGTGAGTTGAAAAGAAGCCGAGGGTCGGACTTTGGAACCTGTATGTGGCATGGATTTCGTCTCCCGCCAGAGGACCAATTCCTTCTGCACCCTGGCGCACATGAGCCCGAGTCACCGGCTGACCTGCCTCCAAGACGCCTGCAAAACACCACTGAGGGTCTCCAGCCACCAACCGCATAAGGTCCATGATATGGGTTCCCAGCACCATCAAATCTTCCCCACCGCCTCGACGGTCTTCTTTGCCCCGACCGCGCAGCTCCAGTAAATCCCCCAGGCGGCCTTCGCCCATCAACTCTGAAACCCGCTCAAGGCGAGGACTGTAGCGGGTCTGATGAGCAATCACATGTTTGACATGAGCGCCCTCGCAGGCCGCAATCATCTCGTCCGCTTCCACCAGGGTGCGACACATGGGTTTTTCGAGAAAGATGTTGCATCCGAACTCGGTACAGGCCAGAACCATGTCCCTGTGGCAATCGATCCAGCGCGGCGCCACGCTGACAATTTGCGGACGCTCCTTCTCAAGCATTTCACGGTAGTCTGCATAAGCTCTGGGGGAATTCAATCTTTTTGCAGCAGCGGCTCTTCCCCGAGGGTCCTCGTCCGCCACCGCGACAACCCTGGCATCGGGGATATCCTTCCAGACCACGTCCAAGCCGTGGCCGTAATTTCCCCGACCGGTTCGGCCGATGACGGCTACACGATACATCGTCATAACGTTTTCCTCCTGGCGCGAACCAAGGGCGTCACTCCAAGCGAAGCATCCACCTGACCGCGTTGCGAATCAGTCGCTGCATCATGGGGTGACCAAGAGCGCCGGGAGTATGTCCAGGGGCCAGATAGCAGAAGCGTCCCTTTCCCAACTCCCGCCACCAGCCTGCCGGAGCAGCCAGGTTATCCCGCGCCATCGATCGCAAAAGAAGATACTCCCGGTCCAGATAGTACTTGACCGTGTGCTGTTCGTCGAAGATTTCGAAGTCCTCCACTCCAGCCGTAATCGGGTGCTCTTTGTTCTCGACGCGAATCGTGAACACATACGGTTTTGGGTGACCACCGTAATCACCTCCAAACAGCTTATAGTAGAGCCCTGCGGGCGGATATAGTCCCTGGGCGTTGTGTAGAGCAAGGAAACCGCCGCCCTCATGGAGGAAGTCCCAAATGGCCTGCTGCTGCTGGTCGGTCATCCACTTGACATGCGGTTTATCATAACCGTTCGGCCAGATCATCCCATCGCGAAGGATCACCAACAACTGATGTCCCGAGAGAGACTCGGCACTGAGCGCCTTGACGTTTTCAATAAAAGTCACTGGGATGTTTTCTCGAACCAAAGCCTTGATCAGGTTATCCCGAATGTAAACCGGGCTGTGGTAGCGATCGCCGATCAGGGCCAGGGCCCGAGGTCGCTTGGCCGTTGAATACACTTTGGAAGTATTCTGAGCCTGGGCCGCAAGCGGCAGAAAAAGGGCAAGGATTATCCAAGGTGTATGCATAACTTCTTACCTATGTTCAGAAGACTATAGACAACAGACCAATGAGAGAATTCAATGACAGAATTCAGAAGTCAGAATCCAGAATCCAGAAGACTCAACACTTGTGTCGGCCTCGCTCAGTAGACTGAGTGGAAGCAGGCACGGCTGGAGCCTCGAGTTTTCGTTATTTGCACGATTATTCCCGAGGACTTCTGGATTCTGGATTCTGGCTTCTGAATTCTGTCATTGAATTCTGTTATTTCATCAATCACCCGCCCTACGGCCGGATGCCTGGGATGTTTAGTTTGATTCGATACAAGCCGGTCCGGGCCGTTATGTAAAGAGTTTTCCCGTCCTCGTCTCCCCAGGCACAATTAGCAGGAACTTCCAGCGGTTTGATGGTTCCCAGATGCTTTCCTTCCCGGGAGAAGATCCAGACACCGCCCGGACCAGTGCAATAAAGATTGCCCTGCTGGTCCACTTTCAGCCCATCGGGCGAACCTTCCTCGGCCTCACTTGTCACGTCATAAAAGACCATCTCGCGGGCAAGGCTTCCATCCGGCTCGACTTCGAATCGCATCCAGATCTTCCTGGCCCGATCGGAGTTCGCGACATAAAGGTACTTCTCATCAGGAGAAAAAGCCAGACCGTTGGGTCGAGTCAGTTCTTTGTAAAGTAGTTGCAGCTTGTCGTCGCTCAAGCGGTAAACTCCATTGAAATCGAGTTCTTTCTTTGGATCTTCGTCTTGTTGGGCAAGACCGTAGGGCGGATCGGTGAAGTAGAGCGATGCATCGGACTTGTAGACAGCATCATTGGGACTGTTGAGCCGCTTGCCCTGGTATTGGTCGGCCAGCACGGTTATGGTGCCGTCTTCTTCCAGACGCGTAACCCGGCGGTTTCCGTGCTCGCAGATGGTCAGCCTTCCCTCTTTGTTCAAGGTGAGCCCATTGGATCCAACCGATGAGCCCAGGTCTTCCGTACCATCGTATCCACTTGGCTTGCGAAACACACTCACAGTGCCTTCCGGGGTCCATTTGTTAATCGCGTTGTTGGGGATGTCACTGAAAAGGAGATAGCCCTCGTGGATCCATACCGGTCCCTCGGTAAAACCGAATCCACTGGCCAGCCTCTCGATTTTAGCATCGGCACAGACGATGTCATCCAGGGCAGGGTCTATCCTGACTATGGTACCCGCACCTTCCGGCTCAGGCAGTGGTTCTGTCCCCTGCTGGGTGCAGGCGACAAAGCCGAACAAACAGAGAAAAAACAGTGTGCAGCAAAGTCTCATGCTTGAGATTCTACACCGATCTCCAGTATCAGGCACCTTAAAGTTG
>JALLON010000056.1 GCA_027717925.1 Acidobacteria bacterium AH-259-G07
CCTGCAACTTGGAACTTGAAACTTGAAACCTGGAACCTGGAAGGGCTCACCATCTCAGGAGGATGAGTTCAGAACTGAAGCCGGGTCCGAAAGCTGCGCACAGCCCATAGTCACCTTTCTTTGGAGGCGCTTTCTGGGTTAGATGCTCCAAAATGAATAGCACGGTTGGGCTTGACATATTTCCGTAGTTTTCCAAAACGAAATAGCTGGACTCCAACATCTCTTGTGTGAGCCCCAGTGATTCCTGGAAGGCAACAAGTATCTTGGCGCCCCCCGGATGGATCACATAGTGAGAGAGGTCCTTCAAGGTGGTCTGGTTGCGCTTTAAAAATTCCTCGATGTTTGCTTGGGCATATTTGTTGATAATGGAAGGAATGCTTCGAGAAAAAATGACACTGAGCCCTGCTTCACTGAAATCCCATCCCATGACATCAAGCGTGTTGGGCCACAGTGTGCTCAGGCTATCTACCACCTGAGCTCCGTCCTCGGGACAGGAGTCGCCACAGACCAAAACCGCGGCCGCTCCGTCCGAAAAGAGCGCAGACGCCACAAAGTTGCTCTTACGGTAATCCTTGGATTGAAAAGTGAGCGAAGATAACTCCACCGAGACCAGAAGAATACGTTGGTCCGGTGCTCCCTTCGCCAGGTCGCTGCAGCGTGAAAGTCCGGCTGCTCCGCCGGCACATCCCAACCCAAAAATGGGCGTACGTTTCGTGGAGTTGCGAAAGCCCAATCGATTGATGATGCGAGCATCAATGCTGGGCGTAGACATTCCACTGGTGGAGACGAAGATCAGGTGATCCACATGCTCAGGACTCAGGCCGGCCTTTGCCAGGCAACGCTCAATGGCTTCAATGCTCAATCTCTCTGCCCAGCGGATGTATTCGTCGTTCTTTTCCGAGAATGTGTGGTCGCAGCTAAACCACTCCAATGGAACAGAAAAAAACCTCCGTTGAACTTGAACGTTGTTAAAAACGGAAATGAGCCTTTCCATCTTCTCGAGGTCTTCTTCAAAATGCTGCCGGGCCGATTGTTGGATGTCCTGTTGGTCAAAACAGAAGGGAGGTACGGCGGTTCCTAGGGCGACGACACGCGGCATGATGGCCTTCTCCTATTGCTCCGGCGCGCCCAGACCGTAGAGAGCCCCTTTTTGGGCAATGATCGACGTCTCTTGAGCTTTGATGAGCTCTTTATACAGGGCCTCATCCTGGAGATCGATCGCCAGTTGTTTGATCGGTTCTAGCTGGGGGATGAACTCTTGAATCCTCTTGTAGAGTTTTTTGAGGGAGTTGCGGATGTCCTTTTCAGAGGCGATCTTGTAAATGGCTTTTTCATCGATGTTGATCATAATCGCGTCAATCGCCTTTTGGTAAGCATGAACCATGTCCCAATAAGTGTAGAATCCCAGGGGGTTTTCCTCGTCTTTTTCCCATTCTTTGTTTTCCCTTCTTCGCCGGATCTCCTCGAGACGGCTCTGGGCGATTTCTAAGAAGACCTCCACTCTTTTGTCCAGTCGTTGATTTTCCTGGATCTTTAGGTACTCTTCATCAGTAAAACGATCGCTCGACTGCAGATGACCTGAGCGGGTTTCAACTGATGTCTCCGAGGCTGGGGAGTGCAGGGATGTCAGCAGGTCGATCGTCCCTCTTTTCGGTTCCCTGCGGGTGCTCTTGAGTGCCGCCATCGCCTCGCCAAATATTTGTGTCAGCAAAGTTTTTCTCAAGTCTTGCAGGGCTTGCGCTGTGATTTCAAAATCATCTTGATACTCGAAAGGTGCTGTGGATTTCAGGTCGTTCATGGTCTCAATCAGCTTGCGAAGACGGATCTCTAGTTTCTTGACCTGTCTTGAACGAAGATCCTTTGGGTTTTTCACATTGGAGGATTCTTCGGCGGCGTAATGAGAGAGCGCGTGAAGCTTCCGCAGCAAGTCAGCGGTTTTCTCTATTTCCTTTCGTTGTACGTACCTTCGCAAAAGATTGGCACGACGATCGAAAGCATTTCTGAAAAGATCTATCCGATCACGGTACTTGGGCTTACTTTGATATTTCTGAAATTCGCGGGCAGTGAGTACATCATGCAGACAAAAATCTACTTCCTCTTCCGCTTGGAGCGGATTGAAAAGATTTGCTGTCAGAAATAAGGTCGCAAAAAGAAATGGCATGGTTACATTCTCTCAGGTACCTGTATTCCGAGTAAATCAAGGGTCTTGAAAAGTCCCCGGCGTGCCGCATCGGCCACGGTGAGATAAAAACATTTCTTGATAGGATCCCTTTCAGAGAGGATATGGTACTTGTGGTAGAAGAGGTTAAATTGTTGGGCCAAGTTGAACGCGTGCTTGGCCAAATAAGAGATCTCCATGCTCCGAGCAGTTTGGTGAATGCTCTCTTCCAGACGGGCCACTTGAAGCAAAAGACTCCACACTTGATTGTCGTCCATCAGCTCGGCGATTGAATTCGGCTCCTCCCACATCCTCTCACAATTGTCTTCCCAGACTGAAATGTCCCACTGTGGATCACTAGCTTCCAGCTTGCGAAAAATGTTGTTGGCCCGGACCACCGAATACTGCAAGTAAGGTCCCGTTTCCCCCTCGAAACTGAGTGCTTCCGTGAAGTCAAAGGCAATTACTGAACTGCGCGTATACTTCAGAAGGAAGTAGCGAAGTGCTCCAATGGCGATTTGATGGGCGATCTCTTTTCGCTTTTCCAAAGGGAGATCTTTCTGACGGGCATTGACCTCTTCAAGTGATTTTTCGACTAGCTTGTTGATAAGGTCGTCAGCCTTTACGCCCAATCCTTTGCGTCCCGAGACTTCCACGTAGGGTTTCTTTTGCTCCTCCTCTGACAATTCAATACCCAGTTCCGAACAGCACGTGGGGGAAAGAGCCACCATTTCATAAGCAAAGTGGACGGAATGATCCGCTTGCTCAGCAAATCCAAGTCTTCGCAGACCCTCAACCACCACTCGCTGCAGATAAGATTGACGTACATCGATGACGTTGTAGACGCTGTTGCCCTGCCCGAAGTCGGGATCCTTGTACGGGGACGGTTGTATTGTCGTCAACCAAACGGTGTCGTCATCGGGCACCTGATCCTCATGTAGAACAATTTCGCCATCTTGATACCGGCAAAAAGGACGGTAATGAAAAGTCTTTCCCAAAAGGCCAAACTTCCACAGCTGGTAGGCAATATCCTTTCCCACATAGGTTACGGTGCCATTGCTCCGTACAATGATCTTCTCGTCTACAGAGTCGCCATTTTCCCCAGGTAGGCGCATCACCCAACATCCTTCTTGGGGGCCATCGTCTCTATAGAGGATCGCCTTTTTCTCCTTTAGTTGTTGGAAGGACTCTTCCCAGAACTTTAAGCGCAGGATCTCACTCTCGCGGGGCAAGACCTGGTATCGCACTCCGATGCGGAGCATTGTTTTCAAATGGGCAAGAACAATTCGCATCGAAATGTACTCCGCGAGCTGGCTGGTGGGTTCCTGAGCGCCCTCAATTTCTTTCAGGGTCTGCTCACGGTAGTGAAGACGAGATTTATCCTGACTGTACCATTGGTAAACCTGCGCGTACAGGTCCCAGCAATAGTGGTCAAAAGGTTCCCCAATGGATTTGATCTGCTTGAGGGACATCTTGTGCAATTGCCGAAAACCGACAACCACATCGGCTACCTGGACACCCGTATTATCAATGTAATTTTGAACCTCAACCTTGCGACCACAGGCGCGCAGCAATCGAACAAAGGTGTCTCCAAGAGCTGCATTTCTAAGATGACCTATGTGCGCAGCCTTGTTGGGATTGATATTGGTGTGCTCCACAATGATCTTTTCTCCTGTTGGCTCGGGGAATGGATTGTGAAGCCAGCTGTAGAGATCTTTGAAAAAGGAGATGCGTTCAAAGAAAACATTGACGTAGCCGGCACCAGCAGCCACGAATCGCTCAACCTGGGGAGGAGTCTTAATTTTCTCTACCAATTCTGTGGCGATTTGACGGGGAGATCTGCCAAGCGTTTTCGCCAGTTCGAAAGGGAAGGGAAAGGCCAAGTCCCCGAATTCAATTCTGGGGGGGATCTCCACGGTAAGCCGTTCCAGTTCCACTGCGAAGTACTGCGCGATAAAATGCCTTAGGTGTCTTTCCGTCTGCTCGATTCGCTTGAGAAACATTCGAAATTAATGATAAGCGAACGGGTGTGCGGAGGGCAAAGAGCGTCTCTTCGTGCTGTGGTGCTGTGGTGCTGTGGTATGTTCGGTGCTTTGTGAGGCCCCAGTTGCTGAAGGAGAGGTGAAGTGGCACCGAAAAAGAATCTAAAGTATAGTGAGAAATGCGGGCTAGAGCCGCCACCAGCAGGACTGGATCATTCAGGCGAGAAACTTTTGTTAAGTTTCAGGTCAGAGCACTGAGGCAGCGAAGCACGAACGCGCGACGCACAGACGCAGGACAGCACCACAGCACGAAGAGACGAACGCACGAAAGCACGAACGCACGAAAGCACGACCGCACGAATTCACGAAAGCACCAACGCACGAATTCACGAAAGCACGACAATCATGAAACGACTGCTCTATTTCGACGCCTTCAATGGAGTCAGTGGCGACATGATTCTGGGAGCCCTGGTTGATCTTGGGCTTCCGCTGGAACACCTGAAGGAAGAACTTGCCAAGTTGAAGCTGGGGGGATATGAGCTGGCGGCGGAAAGGGTTGAACGCCAAGGTATCCGTGGTATCAACTTTCAGGTGGGGGTGAACGTACCCCCTAATCATCATCACCACCACGAGGACCACCGGGGAAGAGGTTTCACACAGATCCAGCGTCTGATTGAGGAAGCTCAGCTAGATCCTTGGGTCAAGCACAAGGCAGTCGCTATTTTCCGACGGCTCGCACAGGCTGAAGCGAAAGTCCATCGGACTTCCCTTGAAAAAGTGCATTTTCATGAAGTAGGAGCCGTTGATGCCATTGTGGATGTTCTGGGAGCCTGTATTGGTTTCAAGTATTTTGAAGTGGAACTCTTTTACAGTGCCCCTCTGAATTTGGGTAGTGGAACCGTCACTTTCTCCCACGGCACCTGGCCTGTTCCCACCCCTGCGACTGCCGAGTTGGTTAAGGGATTCCCTGTCTTGGTGGGTAAAGTCCAGGGAGAGCTGACAACGCCCACGGGAGCCGCCATCGTGACCACATTAGTGGAAAAGAACAATACTCCTCCGGTCTCCCGTTACCAAAAATGGGGGTTCGGCGTCGGCGACAAAGAATTTGAAGAGATCCCCAACATGCTAAGATTGCTCTTGGGACTGGAATTGGACCTGCCTGCAGAAACCGCTGGGCCCCGAAGTGAAGCATGGAAAGAAGAGGAAGTTTATCTGCTGGAGGCTAACATTGACGACATGGATGCACAGATGTTTGGCCATTTTTTGGAGTTGGCCTTAAAGAAGGGAGCCCTAGACGTGTACTATACCCCCGTGCACATGAAGAAGAATCGGCCCGCACTGAAGCTTTCTGTTCTTTGCCGACAAGCGGATCGGGAGCGGGTGGCGGAGCTGATCTTCCGTGAAACGACGACACTAGGCGTCCGATGGAGTCCGTGGAGAAGATGGATCTTGGATCGTGAGGTAGAGGAGATCGAGACGGAATATGGAAGAGTGGGAGTAAAAATAGCACGGTTCAAGGGAGAAATTGTGACTATCGCACCCGAATATGAGGATTTGAAGGCCATTGCCGAAAGAGCAGATATTCCTTTGAAAACAGTGCGACAAAAAGTGATCGAACAGATCATTGATAAAAGGCGATGAGTAACACTTTCTATTTGACAACTCCGCTTTATTACGTCAATGGACTTCCCCACGTGGGGCACACCTACACGTGTGTCGTGGCCGATGCGATAGCCCGCTACAAGAGGATGTGTGGTCTGAAAGTCTGCTCCTTAACAGGCACCGATGAGCACGGGTTAAAGATCGAAAGAGCAGCCCGCCAACAGGGGATGACCCCTCAAGAGCTCACCAACACTTATGCGACCGCCTTTGAGGAGGCGTGGAGAGGCTTTGGTCTGAGTTTCGATGAGTTTATCCGAACAACACAAAAGCGACATCGCAAAGCCGTGGTGGAGATTTTTAAGAGAATCCAAAAGAACAATTTCATCTATCTCGGCGAATACAGTGGTCATTACTGCGTCAATTGTGAGGCCTACGTACCCGAGAATAAAAAGACCTGCCCCGACTGCGGGCGTTCTACCGAGTTCATGACAGAGAAGAGTTACTTCTTCAAGCTTTCAGCCTTTCAGGAAAAACTTCTGAACTTTTACGATGACAATCCAAAGTTTGTCATCCCCGCAACCCGGATGAACGAGATTGTTAGTTTCGTCAAGGGAGGTCTCAAAGATTTGAGCATCAGCCGAACCTCCTTTAGGTGGGGGATTCCCGTGCCCGGAGATGAAAAGCACATCTTTTACGTCTGGTTTGATGCCCTCACAGGTTACCTTTCTGGAATCGGTTTTGGGGGCCAATCCAAGAAATTTGGACGCTATTGGCCCGCAGACGTGCAACTGATTGGCAAAGACATTCTGCGCTTTCACGCCGTCTATTGGCCGGCATTTTTGATTGCTGCTGGGCTCGAACCTCCACGCCACATCCTGGTCAATGGCTGGTGGACGGCAGAGGGCCAGAAAATGTCTAAGTCCCGGGGCAATACCATCACAGCAGAGGAGCTAATGGAGCTAACGCAACCAGATTACGTCAAGTACTTCTTACTTCGAGAAATCGCCGTAGGTGCTGATGGAAACTTTTCCTATGATCTTCTGTTGACGCGAGTGAACAGCGATCTGGCCAACGATTTGGGAAACCTGGCCAGTCGCACGCTCAAGATGATTGACAATTACTCCCAGGGAAAGATTCCCGAGTGTGGAGAAGCTGAAGGCAGGGATGAGGAGCTGAAGGAGTTCAGTACCGAAACTATTGATCTCTATCGAAAGAACTTTGACAGCCTGCAAATCAATAAGGCCATTGATAACGTTTGGGAATTGATTGCCCTTGTCAATAAATACATTGTCGCTAATGAGCCATGGGCACTGGCGCGGGATCCTCTGAAGGAAGGCCGGCTTGGAACCATTCTGTATCATTCGGCAGAGGCACTTCGGATCATTGCTATTTTGCTGGCTCCCATTATCCCGGCCGGCGCCGCGTCGATTCTCAAGCAACTTGGGATCTCCAAAGCCATTGAAGACCTGAAGATTACTAACCTGAGCTGGGGAGGGTTAAAGAAGGGTGCGGCGATCGGTAAAATTGATGCGGTCTACCCGCGTCTCGATCCAGACGAGTTTATGAGCCGTGTCAGAGAAAGAGAACGACACAGAGAGACTGCTGCTCCGGAAAAGGAAGGTGCGAAGGCGATCTCACTAGAGGAGAGAATCCAGATAAAAGAGTTCGCCAAGGTCGAGATGAGGGTTGGAAAGATCCTTTCGGCAGAGAGAATCCCCCAATCAGAGAAGTTACTAAAGATGCAGGTCGACATTGGATCAGAAGTGCGTCAGATAGTGGCAGGCATCGGCAAGGAGTACTCTGCTGAAAGCTTACCGGGCCGTTTTGTTGCAGTCGTCACCAATTTGAGGCCTGCCAAGCTCATGGGTGTTCAATCAGACGGAATGATTGTTGCAGCTTCTGACGAAGGTAAACCAGTTCTTGTCACCTTTACTGAGCCGGTTAGGCTGGGTGCAAGACTGAAATAATGTTCGTCGATTCTCACGCTCACCTCGATTCTCCCGATTTTGAACCTGACTTGGGAGATGTGCTCGAGAGAGCAACCGAAGCAGGTCTCACCACCATTTTGACGATTGGCTGTGTGCGTGAAAGCATGCACAGCATCTGCGTATTCATGCAACTCCTGGAGGACCATAAAGGCGTGTATGGCGGAATTGGTGTTCACCCGCATGACGCCCGGTTTTATCAAGACGAGCTGGGAGAGGAGATTCAGCCGCTTATGGAGCACCCCAACATCCTTGGCTGGGGAGAAATAGGTTTGGATTTTCATTACGAGAACTCTCCCCGTGCTCAACAAATTGAATCCTTCAGGCAGCAACTCCGGCGGGCTCGTCTAGCCAATAAACCAGTCATCATCCATAGCAGAGAGGCGGAGGAAGAGACCTGCCAGATCCTGGAAGAAGAGTTTTCAGAAGGCCCTGGCGGGGTGCTGCACTGCTTTACGGCTGGCCTTAAGATCGCGGAACGCTGCCTGCGCCTTGGATTTCATATCTCCTTCAGTGGAATCCTCACCTTTGACAAGGTGGATGAACTCAGAGAGGTTGCACGCAGAGTTCCTCTTGATCGATTGCTCATTGAGACTGACTCCCCCTATCTTGCACCAGTCCCCTTTCGGGGCAAGCGCAACGAGCCGGCCTTCGTGGTGAAGGTGGCCGAAATGCTTGCTCAAGTGCGCGGGAAATCCACAGAAGAAATCGCTGCCATTACGAAGGCCAACTTCGAGCGACTGTTTTTCAAGCTGTGAGCTGCTGGGTTTTGTTCCAGGTTCCAGGTTTCAACTTGGAACCTGCAACCTGGAACTTGGAACTTCTAACCCTGTCAGCTGTGAGTTGTCAGCTGTCAGCTGAATTGGTATATTAGCGCGGACAAAAACGCATGAAAACAGCCTCTGATGTGTCCCTCACACCCAATGATATTTTTAGGCTGCTTGAGAGTGACCTGCAAAAAATAGAAGTTGGGTTAAAGAAAAGTGCCAAATCGGCCTTTCCCCTTGTAAATGACATCAACAAGTATCTTCACAACAGTGGGGGTAAGCGCTTCCGCCCCATTTTTTTACTTCTTTCCTCAAAGCTTTGTGGATTTGAGGGTGAACCGGCCATCGCCTTGGGTGTGGTCGTTGAACTCATTCACGTGGCCACCCTGGTACACGATGACATCATTGACAATGCCGATGTGCGTCGAGGACGACCCTCAGTGAATGCCAAGTGGGGAAATCAAGTCAGCGTGTTGGCAGGAGACTGGTTATATATGACCTCCTTCTCGCTGGCCTTGAAGCTGCGGAACTTTCGTGTGCTGGACCTTTTGATTGGCATTACTCGAAAAATGGTGGAAGGGGAGTTGATGCAGTTGGAGAAGCACGGCCGCACCAACATCTCGATAGGAGAGCAGCTGGAGATCTCTCAGAGGAAGACGGCTGACCTGTTCTCTGCGTGTAGCGGTCTGGGCGCCATATTAGGAAACGCGGATGCGGAGAAGGAAGAAAAATTGAGAAGTTATGGCCGATCAATTGGAATGGCTTTCCAATTGATCGACGACCTGCTTGATTACACCTCGAATGAGGACACGTTGGGTAAGCCTGTGTTGAAAGACCTTGAAGAAGGGAAGACGACATTGCCAATTATCTATTTGATGCAGCGCGCCAAACCGGAGGAACAGAATTTTGTGCGTGAGGTGGTGCGAACCCGGAACTTCACGCTGGAAAACAAGAGGGAGATCATCCAGTTGGTATGCTCTTACGGGGCCTTGAATGATTTGAAAAATCTTGCTGAGCAGTATGCTGTCCAGGCAAAGAGGACTCTTTTGGGTTTTACCGACTCGATCTATCGGGAAGCCTTGTTAAAATTGACCGAATTTGTGGTCAGGCGGGACAAGTGAAGAGGGGCCCTGTCTTTAAAATTTAAATTTTGGGGGCAAAATTTAAATTTTAAAGACACGGCCCCTCTTCACTGGGGGGGTGCGGGAATATCTTCGACGCTCCAGGGCACCGGGGTTGGCTCTTCTCCATCCTCTGCCACCTTTCTTTGAGCCAAGTTTAGATCCATAGATGTGTAGCTATTTTCAAAGTCTTCGACGGGCACATCTTTGCACACTTCCTGCATGAAATCGATCCAGATCGGCAGAGCGAGAGTGGCACCGTAGACTTTTTCTCCGAGGGACTTCTTTTCATCATATCCAGCCCACACGCCTGCTGTAATCCGAGGAGTAAAACCCACAAACCAGCTGTCGGTGGAATCATTTGTGGTTCCTGTTTTTCCTCCAATCGGGCGGCTCAATGACCGGGCTCGCCACGCTGTCCCCCCCTCGACGGCACTGCGCAGCAAATAGATCATTTTTCCAGCCGTTTCCGGGGAAATAACTTGTTCAAAAGCATTTTGATGCTCTTCAAGGGTTCCTCCATGATAGTCTTCGACACGTTTAATGAAGTAAGCGTGGGCCCGCACTCCATTGTTCGGAAAGGCTGTAAAGGCTGAGGTGATTTCTTGAAGTGTCAGTTCTCCGGCACCCAGCGCGACGGGGAGATAGGGAGGGAGCTCACGCTGAATCCCAAACCGGTGGGCAACCTCAATCACTCTTTCGACCCCGAGCGCGTTGGCCAAGCGGATGGTGGGCACATTGCGCGAAAGAGCGAAAGCGTCGCGGATGCGAATGAGCCCTTTGAACTCTTTGTCCGAGTTCTCCGGTGCGTAGATGCGTCCAAGACCGTCTCGAAAACTCACGGGAGCATCCAAGACCTGTTCGGAGGGGGAATAGCCGGCCTCCATAACCGCCACGTAAGTAAATGGCTTAAAAAGCGATCCGGGTTGACGCAAAGCCTGGGTGGCACGGTTAAATTGGCTGTATTGGAAGTCAAAACCGCCCACCATTGCTTTGATCGCACCTGTTTTGTTATCCATGGCCATCAGTGCGCCTTGGATTTCAGGGATCCGGTCCAGGAGCCCGTCGATGGTCTTCTCTGCACGGTTAATCCTTCCAATGGAAAAAATAGCAATATCACCGGGTTTAAGAACTCGATCAACCCGCTTTTCACCGGTCCATGCAATGTCTTCAGGTTCGATCAAGGCAGTGTAAGTCCCCAATTTGACTCGCGCTTGCTTGGGGCTTGATTCCATTACCAGCCCATGAACCATCTGGCCTTCGTAAAAGATTTGTCGCCACTTAGGATGAAAATAAGTGTCGATAACCTTTCCCTGATCAAGGATATTTTCGACTGGGCCGGCCCAGCGATGCCCTTCCTTATCGAACTTCTTAAGCCCCTCTCCTAAAGCCCGGCGGGCAGCCACCTGTATGTCGTAATCGATGGTGGTGTAGACCTTCAACCCACCTTCCCAAATCTGTTGTGTAGAATAGTTCTTCTCCAGGTACTGTCGAACCCACTCAACAAAATAGGGAGCTGGGCTCTGATCGTAGTTTTTTCCACGAACCACAAGCGGCTCTGGTAACGTTTTGTGCAGGGTAGCCGCGTCGATAGAGTCCTCGTCATACATCCGCGTCAAGACGGCGTTTCGACGCGTCAGAGCGCGATCTGGATGGTTGATCGGAGAGTGGCGCTCGGGGATCTGGATAATTCCCGCTAATAAAGCACTATCTGCGAGTGTCAACTCCTCGGGCAACTTGTTAAAGTAAAAATCAGCAGCCGATGCAACACCGTAGGTCCCATGCCCCATGTAGATCTGATTGCAGTAGAAAGTGAAAATTTGCTCCTTTGAGTACTTTTTCTCAATCTCCAAAGCAAAGAGCATGTCTTTGATCTTTCGCTCGATGGTTTTCTCTGATCCCGT
Organism: Acidobacteria bacterium AH-259-G07; assembly: GCA_027717925.1. Lineage (GTDB taxonomy): Bacteria > Acidobacteriota > UBA6911 > RPQK01 > JADFOI01 > JALLOL01. Next base: position 11,520 of record JALLON010000056.1, read on the forward strand.
GAATAGGAGTTTGCTTAACTGCATTGTTAAGGTTGAGGCGCCCTTTCTTTGCCCATGAATAATGTCACGAAGGACGGTAACAAAAAGCCGCTGAAAATCGATCCCCGAGTGCTGGAAGAAATCAGCATCCTCGGTAGCCAAGATCGCGTTCTTCAGATTCTCCGGGATCTGCTCGTAGGTGACCAGAATCCTTTTTTCTAGGGCGAATTGACCCAGGACTCGACCATCGTCAGAATAGACGTAGGACACGATGTTGGGCCGTACCTCTTGGAGCTGTTCAACCTGAGGCAGGTCGATGGCGTAGGCAGAAAGTAAGCCCCCCAAGGCCCCTACGATGGCTGCAATCAGCAGCAGAAGAGCATAGGAACTCCAAAACAAATGATGGCGCTTCCGTTTGAGAAGTTCGCGAAAAGCCTTCTTCATCGAAATCTATTCTACACTAGAGAGGGGTCAGGTCGCAGGGAGGGCCGTGTCTGAGCTT
>JALLON010000057.1 GCA_027717925.1 Acidobacteria bacterium AH-259-G07
GAAGATTAGAGTGTGGCGATCGATTCCGTAGCGCCAGGTAAGATCAATCTCCGATCCTACTTGCTTTGAACTTCCCGGGGCTCCTTCCCGCACGACACCACCGCCTGCGTTGTAGAGGGCATCACGGTCCTCAGCTCGCCAGAAAAAATGACCGTCGATTGCGACGCTCGTCCTTGGCAGGGGCTGAAAGGAAACCCCCTGGCTGAGATCGACGATATTCTTGCGGCCCACTGCATCGATGAAGCCGAAATAGGCGTGCCCTAGCCCCCAAATAGAACGAATTATCCCGGAGGTAACAGGCCCATTGAAACGATCTTCGTGAATCACAAGTAGGTCCCGCAAACCTGCTGTAGGTGAGTGGCTACCGCCCTCTGCTAGGTTGTTTTGAAAAACCTAAACAGCAAACTACGGAAGGAGGGACGATGGCCAAGAAATCCACTCGCACGAAAGCCACTCGGCCCAAGCAAGTGGTCGAAATGTCCACAGAGACATCGCCCGCGCCTGTGGTGCAGGTACAACCCTGCGAAAGCTCTGGATGCTGCTTTCGCCGTCCTGAATTGCCGACTACCACACCACCGTCAGAGGTCCTTCACCCACTCTTTCGCGCTGCGCCCAAGAAGGCCTACGCTCTGCTCTTTGCTGCCGTGGCTGAGACGCTCCAGGAGGTCGCCCTCAGGCCCAGGAACCTCGGAGCCAAGATCGGTTTCTCGTGCCTGCTGCACACTTGGACGCAGACCCTGCTTTTTCACCCCCACATCCACTGCATCGTCACGGGAGGAGGTCTTCACCCAGAGTGTTGCCGTATTGCCCGCCTTTCCGGCCGGTTTTTTTGTAGGCTTTTTTCAGCGGCAGAGGACCTTTTTTAGCCATTTTTTGCAATCCCACCGCATTCCAGATGAAACCGAAAAATCGCTAATCTTCTCAGTAATTTAAGCGAGCATAACACGCACTAAATTATATCATAATTCACCTTTTATTCACCCGACCAACTCTGGGACCTTTTCGCTTCGATTTTTAAGCACGAGTGAGAGAGGAGGTTATTAGTATAGGGGCCAGTGCCCGACTGCTTCTGTGAATCCTATTTGGTTTCCTCCACCTTCTTCCCTTGGATACCCCAACAGGCAAAACGTCTCCCAAATTCTTGATCAGTCTAAAGTGCGAAACTGAACCGCAGCAACCAAAAACTGCCAGCAGCCGCGTCGTTCAGGAAACCGCCAGTTCGGTGTCTGTGAAAAGCCGCTTTTTTCCCGGGGAAACTGCACAATTTCTGCCCATATTGGCCGAGATCTTCAGGGTTCCCGAGCATCCAAAAGTTCAGGAGCGATTCGAAGAATCTTCCTGCTCTTTGCGATCCTACGCGGGACAAACGTTCTCAGAAAGAATCAAAACAGGGGGAAGAGAGCCGTAGGGCTGAATGATCATGAAACGACTCACAATGATGAAAATATTCCACTCTTTGTTGCTCTTCACGCTTCTATCACTTCCAGGTCGGCTTTTAGCCGTGAGCCAGCCTACATCTGACTCCCCTGCTCGAGCGAGCCACGAAGAGTGCACCGCCCGACGAGACTGCTGGCGTCATAGACGCCTTGAGAAGCTTCTGAGAATCCAACCCCAAGAACCAAGGAAGCTGGAAAAGGGGCTTCTTTGGTTGGAAAAACAACTCTCCGATTTACCTGAGCCAGGTCCTGAGCCACTGCTGCAAAAAGTGGCTTTTGATGCGGAATTGCCGCGGCTGTCCAATGTTCTCAACCTCCACTATAAGCGACTTTATCCTAGATTTGGCAGTATTCACCCGGACTCCGGCTTAGCCGGAGGCATCCGCTACTGGAACCCCAACTTCAACGGTTCATTCCTTGACGTGCAATCCTCTGCTGCTTTGTCGGCAGGGGGCTACCAACTTTATAGATTTCAGTTCGGTGAGATCATACGAAGAGAGCAAGACTTTTTTCTCTACGCTGATCTCGGTTACCGCTATTTTCCAGAGGAAGATTTCTTTGGCGTGGGGCCTGAATCTAAAGAAGCCGATCGGACGGATTTTGTATTTGAGCAGGCTTCTTACGATGCCGTACTGGGGTATCAGCCGAATCGCTGGTTTGGCGCAGCTGTTCGTGCCGGTTACCTTCAGATGAACACCGATCTAGGGAAAGACGATCGCTTTCCAGCCACACAAGAATTGTTCGATGACTCTTCGGCATCCGGCCTGGATCGTCAGCCCGACTTTTTTCGTCTCAACTCAGGGATCTTCCTGGATTATCGGGACGTACCCGGCAACCCGCACCGAGGAGGAATACTGAGTTTTTCATTCAGCCGGTTTGACGATCGCGGCGGCCGGGACTTTGAGTTCAACCGGTTCACTTTTGATGCACGGCATTACATCCCCCTGGGTTCGATTCAGAGGGTATTTGCCCTCCGTTTCTTCACTTCGTTCGACGACCCGGATGGAGAGAGTCGAGTCCCCTTTTTTCTTCAAAAGACTCTTGGGGGAAATGAAATGCTGCGCGGGTTTCGCAGGTTTCGTTTTCGCGACACCAAGCTGCTCTATGTGGGAGGCGAATATCGATGGGAAGCGGCTCCCGCTCTAGAATTCGCGATTTTTTATGAGGCTGGGAAAGTCTTTTCTGATTTCTCCGATCTTGACTTTACCGGTCTCAGAAAAAGCTTCGGCGGCGGAGTGAGATTTAAAACACCCAATGGGGTCTTTATGAGAATTGACATAGGACACGGCGATGTGGAGGGGACTCGAGCCTGGTTTACGTTCGGACCTTCCTTTTGAGGAACAAATGATGAAGAGTTTCGGAAAAGGTTTTCTCATTTTGGGGCTTCTGATTCTCCTCCCCTCCTTCCTCCCTGCACAAAAATTTCTACCCGATGATCCCCTGTGGAAAGATCCGGACCAGCTGCCCATCCCCATGCCTCGGCCCATTGAAATCAGCCAGATCGCCGATCTTCTGGAGAGCACCTTTCTACGCCGCGTGGACGGAGAGATTAAACCATCGGAGAACGTGAATACTTTAGGAGAGGTTCCCAACTCTAGTTGGTTCACCAACCGAATTGGGTTCCATCCTATGACCATCGATGAGTTGGTCAAAGGACCCAACCAGGTGGACGGGCCATTAAAGCCCTGGGTCATCGTCAGCGCCAAGTCCGAAGGTATCACTCCCGGGTTTACGATCCGGGATGCTCGAGGGGACATCTACTTTGTCAAGTTTGACCCGCTCGACAATCCACAGATGGCGACTTCGGCTGAGGTGATCTGCACGAAGTTCTTCCACGCTTTCGGATACCATGTTCCTGAAAATTACCTGGCCTTAATTCGAGAGAAAGATCTCGAAATTTCCCCTGATGTCTCGATTAGGGAATGGGGTCGAGACAGAAAGATGACCACAGAGGATGTTAATCGGCTCTTGAGAGACGCAGCCCGGCGCGGCGATGGTACCATTCAGGTTCTCGCCAGCCGCGCCCTTTCCGGCGAACCCCTCGGCCCCTTTGCATATTGGCATACCCGAAGCGACGACCCCAACGACATTTTCCCTCACGAGAATCACCGCGAACTCAGGGGACTTCGAGTTTTCAGCGCCTGGCTCAACCACGATGACGCACGAAGCATCAATTCTCTTGACATGTATGTCAGTCAGGGAAAGCAAGGCTATGTCAGACATCATCTGCTCGACTTCGGCTCTTGTCTCGGGAGTGGGAGCGTGAAGGTTCAGAGTCGCCGCGGCGGGAATGAGTACTTTCTCGAACCGGGCCCGATCCCGAAGACAGCTCTAACCCTGGGACTCTGGGAGCGTCCCTGGCGTCACGTGGACTACCCGGACTACCCGTCGATCGGTCGCTTTGAAGCTGACTTTTTTGATCCTGCCCGTTGGAAACCCGAGTATCCCAATCCCGCCTTCGAAAGGATGCAGACAACAGACGCCTTCTGGGCCACAAGGATTGTGATGCGCTTCACTGATGAAATGATCCGGGCCATTGTCAAAACCGGTCAGCTCACAAACCGGGAGGCCGAAGATTACCTTATAGAGACGTTGATCAAAAGAAGAGACAAAATCATCGGTTATTACCTGGCGCAGATTAATCCTCTTGATGGCTTTTTCTTATCTGGAAACAAAGATCCTTTCCATTTGGAATTTGAAAACCTGAGTACAAAAGCCGGGCTTTCTACCACCAGTTCATATGAATATCAGTGGTTTCGATTCGATAATGACAATCTTACCCTGAAGCCACTGGCTGATGTCCAATCCACGCCGGTTCCCTCGCTGCTGCTGCCCCACGATCATGCGCCCTATCTTATGGTGCGGATTCGCACCCTCAGTCTCGAGCAGGAGAAGTGGCAAAAAAAGGTGGAGGTTTTCATCAGAAATGGTTCGAAAAAGTCTGTCGTCGGAATAGAGCGAGAGCCGTGAAAGCCTTGTCCGGAGGCTTAATTGGCTAGATTTCTTGGAGCGCTTGCGCGGGCGTTGATGAAGGCTCAGCCCGCGGAGAGGATAGCCGCCGGTTGGAACCTGAACAGCTTTCACAGGTAAGGCTTACGAGAAGGGTGATGTCTCTAAGATGATGTTGTTTGGGTAAGTGGGAGAGTGAAAGGCATGGTCATGAAAAACGGAGACCAAACAATGAAGTTAAAACCAAGACCACCGCTAAGTGCTCGAGCAATAGTATCGGCCTGGGGTCGCATTTTGAAAGGGTACAGCCCCCTTCTCTCCATCCAAATCACCCGCAAGTGTCCGTTGAACTGCCCGGGCTGCTACGCGTATGGTGACAATCAGCTGGGCGGAGAAGTCACCCTGCGCCAGCTCAGGGATCTGCGGGGGGATGCATTGGTGGAAGGCGTCCTAGAATTGGTGCGTCAGCATCGTCCGGTGCAGGTATCCTTTGTGGGTGGTGAGCCGCTAATCCGGCACCGTGAGCTGAGTCGGATCCTTCTCATACTCAGCGAGTGGGGGGTCGATTCCTTGGTGGTCACCAGTGCTGTAATCCCTTTTCCTAAGGAGTGGAACGACCTTCGGGGTGTGCATATCGCCGTTTCCATTGACGGCTTGCAGCCCGAGCACAATGCGCGCCGGTATCCCGCAACTTACGAGCGCATCCTGAAAAATATCCGGGGAAGAAAAGCCGATATCAGCTGGGTCATTACCAACGTGATGATGTCGCGTCCCGGCTATCAAAAGGTAACTTTCGTAGAAAGACATCCCTTTCACCTGGGAAGTCCCTTCCCGAGGGACGATACGACTGGTCAGCTGTCAGGAATTCTTACCATGTAATCGACGTCATCGATTTGTGAGCAACCACGTTTGGCAAGGTATCTGGTCAGCATAATCCACAAAAAAACCACCGCAACAATCACCCAGGAGATCCAGGATAAATTCAGGCTGGCATCGAGAGTCGGAATGCGCGACAACCAGATGTATAAAGCAGCGCCGGCGATTCCTTCTGACATTCGAGCAAAGAGACCATCAACCATTACCTTGGCCATTTCTCGGCTTACACCACCAATGGGCAGGAAGACCTGTTCCCAGATCGACCGATGGATGGAGGCTTTTAACCCCCCTTCGGTGACTTTGAGAATGGATCGGCTGAGGACCGTTGTGCTCAACATTACCATACCAGCCCCTCCTAATAACGCTATCGGCAATACCATGAGCGCTCCGCCGACCCCATACCGTGATTGAATCCAGGGTGCGGCCGCCAATTGCAGAGCCAATGATGCAAGGTTAAGTATGGTGTAGAAGCTGGCGAAAAATTGCGCGTCAACGTGGCCGGAAAGGGTCGCTATCGCATAAAACTGAAAATCGATGAATAGTGCGGCCAGGGCTCCCAACGCACTGATTCCGATGAGCCCGTGGATATACGGTTCTTTCATCAGACCCAAGGTTGCCGGGATCTGTCCCGGGACAAGTCCGGAGCCCTCGGCTTTCCTGTCGAGCTCATTGTCTGCTGACTTGGTGGAGCCTGGACTGCGATCCCTAACGGGATGTTTTCGGTGAGCCCGTGAGATGATCCCACAGGCTGCCAGGAGCATGACCGCCCCCGCAGCGACCAGGAATCGGGATGCCAGGATCATGGATAGGCCCCCTGCAAAAAGCCCTCCGGCGATGCCGCCAAGCATCGAGCCCGCGCCGATCCTGCTATAGGCCCAGCGCACCACGCTTTCATCAGCTCCCTCCAGAAGGTCTCCGGCCAGAAGCCAGGCTGCTGCGAAAACGGCAGCAAAGGCAGCCGGGACCACAACAAACATGCCCAGCATGGGCGTCTTGTATTGCAGATCCACGAACGGCACAAAGCACAGGAACATTAAAGCCGTCAAAACAAAGACGCCGGTCCTAACTTTGCGTGCTCCCCATCTTTTGATTGCCTCAAGATGAATCATTGCCCCCGGTACGGAAACAATCGCCATCAAAATATAGACCAGGGGTAATTGCCGGAGTCCTCCTTGACTGAAGAATACCGCGTCCCGCCCTGTTTTAATGGAGATAAAGCCCACCATTGATATGCTTACCGCGAGGATTGGATACCAGGCTGACGACTTGTAACTTGAACTCTTCATAAAACCTCGTCTATCGAGACGAAAAGGCCATATGGTTCTCCCGCTAACCGGCTGTCTTCGGTCCGGATATATGTCCGCCTGTGAGAATGGTAGAACGAATCGTAAGAAAAAAAGCGTAGGAAGTTGAACAAAAGCAAGGCCAAACGCTGAACCGCCCGCTTCCTATCGCCGATTTCTGCTCTTCAAAGGCAGCGTATCCGAGTGGATGATGTCGTCCAGTTCCAAGATCAGGCAGCACAGCGTATTCTCAGCGGAAGAGCTCTCAAGCAGGGCCACGGCTACATACTTTTTATCGTCCCGCTCCACCAGAGCCGCGTCACAATGCCAGATTTTCCAAGTCCCTGATTTGCGGTAAAGGCAGCGAGACTTAGGTAGTCAAAACAGTGCGGCAATGTGCGAGGAAACCCCCTCTCTCATGCCCAGCTTCAGGGACATTTCATGTCACATTTCCGACAACAGGAAGCATTTCTTTGGCTTGAAGGGCCCGCCTGTTTGCTCTCCAACTGACTTCGTGAAACGGATGCTGCCATACTTTTCAGCGAGGCAGAAAATATAGCTTTAATGGCTTCAAGAAAATTGAATCAGTTATGCAACTATCTGATATTCAAACAGAGCTGCGTGGGATCCCGCGCATTCTTCGATCGGCTGTCCTGGCTCTGATGTTCCTGCCGTCAGCTTTACCGGCACAAGCCGGTCAACCTCCCCGGCGGATCGAGGAGATCCGAATTATAGGCAATCGTCGTATCCCCGAAAGCACTATCCGTTATTACCTGCAGAGCAAAGAAGAAGATGCCTACAAGCAGGATCAGATCTTGCGCGACTATCGCAGCCTGCTGAACACGAACTTTTTCCAAGACGCAGCTGTAAAGTATGTCGAGGGAGAAACGGGGATCATTGTCATTTTTGAAGTCGTCGAACGCCCTCTCATTCGAGCCCTTGAATACGAAGGAATGAGCTCCTTCAAGGAGTCTGATGTTTTGGAGAGATTTCGCGATATGCGGGTAGGACTCACCGTGGACTCGCCCTTTGATGCGTCCAAGTTGCCCAAGGCGCGCCGGGCCATCCAAGTGCTCCTGGATCAAAACGGGCGACCTTTGGGTCGAGTGGAAGCCGAGACGGAGCGCATCACATCCTCCTCGGTCAAGCTGATTTTCACCATTGACGAGGGGCCCAAGGTTCGCATTGGAGATATCCGTTTTGAAGGCAATACGGTTTTTGACGACGGCGAGCTGCGCAAGGCGCTGGAGCTCACCAAAGAGCGGGGTTTACTCACCATTTTCAAAGGCCAGGATAAATACATCCAGGAAAAGCTCGAATACGACCTTCAGGTGAACCTGCTGGAAGCTTACCGAGAACGTGGCTACATGTTTGCCAAGGCGGGTGAACCCAAGGTCGAAATTGTTGAAGCTTCCAGAGGAAGGTTGTTCGGATTCCGCAAAACCAAACAGCAATATTACGTCACCATTCCCATTGAGGAAGGCGAACAGTATCGCTACGGGTCATTTGACGTCGAGGGAGTGACGAGCCTTGACGCAGAACAGGTCAGAAAGTTTTACAACGTCGTTCCCGGCGAAGTGGTGAACTATGTGGTCCTGAAGAAAGCCAACGATGAGCTGAAGAAGGCCTATTCAACAAGCGGTTACCTGGATGTGACCGTTATTCCGCAAATGGACCCGGATCAAGGAAAGAAGACTGTAGATATTAACGTTCAGGTTGAGGAGGGAAAGCAGTATATCGTTCACAGAATCAATTTCGCGGGTAACACCAAGACCCGCGACAAGGTGCTGCGCCGCGAGTTCTTCCTGCAGGAGCAGGACCGTTTTAACGGTAATCTTCTTGACATTTCTGTGCTGCGGCTGAACCAGCTGGGATTCTTCGAAAGGGTCGAAGAGAAGGATTATGAAGTCATAAAAAGGCCCAACGAAGGAGAAGTCGACATCCTGGTCAAGGTCAAGGAGCGAAGCCAGCAGTCCATCGGTCTCACCGGAGGAGTCAGCGGCATCAGCGGGAGCTTTTTCGGTATCAACTATTCGGCCAACAACTTTCGCGGGAAAGGCCAGCGGATTGACGTACAGGTGCTGACTGGAACACGGACAAGCCAGTTCAGGTTCGCCTTTACTGAGCCCTATTTTCGGGACACCCCGCTAACCCTGGGCTTGTCGGTTTTTCGCCAGCGTCTGCGCTTTGACACCTTTTCCACTTTCTTTGGATTGGGTTTCGGGGGCGACAATCTTGAACTGTTCACCCAAAGCAGCACCGGATTTACCGTGTCGGGAAGCTATCCGCTGTGGCGCTGGACGAGGATGGGCCTGACCTATTCATATCAGAATATTAGCATTAGTGATGTCGACGAGCGCTTCCGCGGTTTTGCCTTCAACCAGCTCCTGGGATTTACGCCGGGCGGGGGTTTTGACCAGGCGCGCAAAGGACTCAGGCGGAGTGAGATTACACCGAGCCTTGTTTACAACACCAAGAACCAGTTCTTCGGTGCAACCCAGGGGAGCCAGCTTAGCCTCCAAGTGCCCATTTCCGGAGGGCCTTTGGGCGGAACCTTTAACATCATTCGACCCACCGTCGAGTACCAATATTTCATGCCGGATCGGTTTTTGAGCGGAGGTCGCCATACGCTGGCCTTTCGGGTTCAGTTCATGCACGTGTTTCCTTTTGGACAATTGGAGACGGGCGATCCAATGACGGTGCCCTTTTTCGAGCGCGTATTTTCGGGAGGCGAATTTACGCTGCGCGGCTTTGATCTTCGGTCCGTCAGCCCCCTGGCAATCACGCGGACTGCGCAGCTGGACCCGGCAGGCAATGCGATCATCGATCCTGCTACCGGACTGCCCGCCATCTCCGAAAATGTCATACCAGTGGGCGGAGATACAAGCATTGTCGGGACAGTGGAATATCGCATTCCTCTGGTGGGACCATTGCAGGTGACTCCCTTTCTGGACTTCGGCACCTCCACCGTACTCAAGAAGGGCGGCCTGCGTCTCTTTGGTCGTAACACGCTTGTTGACGTTGTGGACAGCACCAACAATGTATACAGAGCCTCGACGGGTGCGGAAATTCAGTTCCTGATGCCCATGATTAACCAGCCCTTCCGCTTGATCTTTGCTTATAATCCACTGATCCTGGATTCGAGTGTGGTGCTAAACGGCATACGGTTTCCTCTAAGAGAGCCGAGGAAAAACATTAAATTTTCAGTAGGATATAGCTTCTAATCCGCCACTGGACTGGAGGAGCGGAGACGGCGAGATGGAAAGAGAACGATATTTCTAATCATCAAGCATTGCTTCCTCGGCTCTGAAGCGGCCTTCGCTGAGGAGGCGGTTGAGTTTGTCAGCTAGTACTTTTTTGGGAGCCACACCAAACACCTGATGCACTACCTGACCATCCTCGAAGAAGAGTAGCGTGGGGATGGAACGGATGGCAAACTGCATGGCGATGCTTGCATGCTCGTCAATATCTAACTTGCCCACTTTGGCGCGTCCCTCGAAATCAACAGCCAGTTCTTCAATCACTGGCGCGATCATGTGGCACGGTCCACACCAGCTGGCCCAGAAATCGACCACAACGGGCTGTGTGCTTTCAAGCACTTCACTCTGGAAGTTCTCCACGGTTAGCGTAATACTCATCTTCGACAGTTTGAGACAGTGGGCTGCCAGCAAACCCGCATGGTTTCTACCTTCCTCTTCCGGAGCGCTCGATTTGTAGTGCCACGGTTTAAGGATAATATAAGATAATATCTTTGGATTTAATGGGGATGTGCTATGTCAGTCTGTGGTGCTAACATGGATTCCTATGTTCTTACGGACGAAGAAGGTGCGCGGACACACCTATGTGCAGATCGTGGAGAATCGCCGGGAGAAGGGGAAGGTTCGTCAACGGGTGCTGGCCGGCCTGGGCCGGCTGGATGAGCTGCAGGAGTCGGGTCGCCTTGAAGGGCTGCTGAAATCGGCCGCCCGTTTCTCGCAGTCGCTGCTGATCCTCTCCGCCCATCGCTCCGGAGAACTTCCCGCGCTGGTGAACCGGCGCATCGGTCCTCCCCTAATTTTTGAGCGTCTGTGGAGAGAAACGGGCTGCCAGGAAGTGATCCAATCGCTGGCCCGGCAGCGTCGGTTCCGGTTCTCCCTGGAGCGGGCTATCTTTTTGACGGTGCTTCACCGTTTGTTGGATCCGGGCTCGGATCGGGCCGCCGAGAAGTGGAAGGAGGCCTACCGGATCGAGGGCGCGCAAGAACTGGAGCTGCATCAGCTGTACCGGAGCATGGCCTGGCTGGGAGAGGAGCTGCCCGAGGGGGAGCAAGCCGGGCGGACTCCCTTTGTTCCCCGCTGTGGCAAAGACCTCATCGAAGAGGAGCTGTTTGGCTGGCGGCGGAACCTGTTTACCTCCCTGGATCTGGTCTTCTTTGACACCACCTCGCTGTACTTTCACGGCCAGGGAGGGGAGACCATGGGCCGGTGGGGCAAGAGCAAGGACCATCGTCCCGACCTCCCGCAGATGGTGATCGGGGTGGTGCTGGACAGCCGGGGTCTTCCCATTTGCGCTGAGATGTGGCCCGGCAACACCACTGATGTGAAGACGTTGATCCCAGTGGTAGACCGACTTGAAAAAAGATTTTCTATTCGCCGCATTTGCATTGTGGCGGACCGGGGGATGATCAGCCGAGACGTCCTGGCGGAGCTGGAATCGGAGGAGCGGCGCTGGGATTACATCTTGGGGGTGCGCCTGCGCAACCTGAAGGAAGCCCGCCGCGACGTGCTGGCTCGAGCCGGGCGCTACCGGGAGGTTCGCCCGGCCCGCCAGAGGGCCAAGGACCCGGCTCCTTTGAAGGTCAAGGAAGTGGGGGTGGAGGAGCGCCGCTACCTCCTGTGTCTCAATGAGGAGCAGGCCCGGGCGGATGCCCTCATCCGGGAAGCCATCCTGGAGTCTCTGGAGAAGAAGCTTCGGCAAGGGGACAAGTCTCTGGTGGGGAACAAAGGCTACCGCAGGTATCTGAAGACCGCTGGGAAGCGCTTTGAGATCGACCGGGAGAAGGTGGCCGAAGAGGCCCGCTTTGACGGCAAGTGGGTGCTCCGGACCAGCCTGCTCCTGGCGCCTGAGGAAGTAGCCCTCAAGTACAAGCAGCTGTGGATGGTGGAGGAGATCATGCGGACCATCAAGTCGGTTTTGCAGACCCGACCCATTTATCATAAAAGGGACGAGACCATTCGGGGGCATGTCTTCTGCTCTTTTCTGGCCCTGGTTTTGCGCAAAGAGCTGGAGGATCGACTGGAGGCGGCGGGCTACCGCTGGGAATGGGCCGATGTCATCCACGATCTGGATCTTCTGGAAGAGATCGAGGTCGAGCAACACCAAAGACGCTTCCTGCTGCGCACGGAAGCTCGCGGCGTGGTCGGCGCCGTTTTTCAGGCTGTCGGGGTGGCTTTACCACCCACGGTCA
>JALLON010000058.1 GCA_027717925.1 Acidobacteria bacterium AH-259-G07
AAGATGAATCCTTTGGAGGCCGAACCCTCCGCTTTCTAATTGGACTGGGGAGTGAATGCGAGACTCCATACCCGAAATTAAAACTGTTGGTTGTAAGTCACTCGATAAGATGAGTAGAGTTCAGGCGAGGGTCCCAGCGGTTTTGCTGACGATTTTGATCGCAGTTACAGGGGCGTTCCCTCAAAAAGCTACAGTCGAGTTTGTGGATGTCGGAAAGAGCGTTGGCCTCACCGCGGTTTTTTATTGCGGTGGTCAGGAACGGAAAGAATACATTGTTGAAACCCTGGGTAGCGGTGTCGCCTTATTTGATTACAACAATGATGGGTTTCTGGACGTTTTTTTTCCGAACGCCTCAAAATTGCAAGGCTTTCCATCCGGCCAGGAGCCGACAAACCATCTCTATCACAATGAAGGAGATGGCACCTTTACCGATGCGTCAGAGGAGGCCGGTGTCTCACGCTCAGGATGGGGGCAAGGTGTCTGTGCGGGAGACTATGACAATGACGGTTTTGTGGATCTTTATGTTACCTATTGGGGTGAAAATGTCCTTTACCGGAATAACGGGAATGGAACGTTCACCGATGTGACGCAGGCCTCCGGTACTGGCAGTGACCGATGGGGAACGAGCTGTACCTTTTTCGACTATGACCGGGACGGCCGGCTCGACCTTTTTATTGCGAATTACGTCGATTTCAACAAAGAAACCACCCCGACCGCTGGTTCAACCGATCATTGTGTCTGGAAGGGCGTCCCGGTCATGTGTGGGCCCATCGGTCTTAAGGCTGAACTAAACCAGCTGTTCCATAACAACGGATCGGGCCAATTCGAGGAAGTGTCCGGAGTTTCGGGAATTGTGGGGCCAGGACCAAGATACTCCCTCTCGGCGACAGCGCTCGACTACAACCAGGACAGCTGGACGGATCTCTATGTGGCTGTTGATTCTCAGGCCAATATTCTCTACAGCAACAATGGTGATGGAACTTTTACCGATGTCGCCTTGGAAGCGGGCGTAGCATACAACGAAGACGGCCGCGCGCAGGCCGGTATGGGATCAGATGCAGGTGACTACAATGCTGATGGCTTCCTGGACCTCATCACAACAAATTTCGATGACGATACATCAGTCCTTTATCGAGCTCTCGGACTTGGGGGGTTTGTCGATGCGACTTATGCCGCTGGATTAGGTAGGAACATCAACTATCTGGGATGGGGAACTGTTTTCTTGGACTATGACAACGACTCTTGGCTGGACATTATCATTGCTAATGGACATGTTTACCCGGAAGTGGAGAAGTATCACCCCACTTCTCCGTTTCGCCAAAGGAAAATTCTTTACCAGAATCTGAAAGACGGCCGCTTCAAAGATGTCACATCACTTGCAGGAGCAACATTAATGCAGAAGTTTTCGAGCCGGGGACTGGCTGTGGGAGATTACGACAATGACGGCGATCTGGACGTATTTGTGAACAATATGGGCGATTCGCCTTCCCTGTTCCAAAACCGCGTCGGTAACCGGAACGGCTTCATCTCGATCCGAACCGTGGGGACGAAATCAAACCGTGATGGGTTGGGCGCGCGGCTGAAGATCATCGCAGGCGGCCGGTCTCAATTCAATGAGGCTCGTTCTGGATCGAGTTTTATGTCCCACAACGATATGCGGACGCATTTTGGCGTAGGGAACGCCACAAAAATCGAACGTATTGAAATCTGGTGGCCGAGTGGCCAATATGACTCAGTGGAAGATATCACCGTCAATCAGTTCCTGACCATAACAGAGGGCAAAGGGGTGACATCCCGACAAAAGCGACAGCTTTGTCCCGGTTAGGAGATACAGATGTGTTCCGGGGCTGCCCTGCAACCAGATGTAAGCGGGAACCTAAAATGCCAGTTACGCCTGCCACCCGCAAGAAACATCGACGACTGAACCTCCGGTACATTCGCACACCTCCGACGCTGGATGAATTCATATCTGACAAATTACGAGTTGACTAAAGTAAACGAAATACTCGGATTATCTCCCCTCCGAACCGTGACCATGGAAACCGCGGCATCCTGAGATGATTATTTTGCAACGACTATGGCTCTAAGAGAAAGAGGGAAATTCTGGCTGAAAACCGGCTTACGGAACCACTGTCCGGAGGGAACTTGAGGAAAGCCACACGATATAGGAAAATCGACCTTACCCAGCTGTTTCCTGTCATTGGAGGTGGGATCATCATTGTACCAGCAGTTGACATTATCCTGACTCGGAGGCAACCTGGAACAATGGAAAAACGAAGGGCTCCTCACATGCGTACAGTATCAGTCGTAGTGCTCGCCTGCGTTTTCCTCTTTGCAGCCTCCTGTTTGAATCGACAGCCAACGCTCACTCTTGAGCCGGGCGATCACGTCGTGATCATCGGCAATACGCTGGCTGAAAGAATGCAATACTTCGGTCACTTCGAGACTTTCCTACACGCCCGCTATCCCGAGCATCAGCTGGTCGTTCGAAACCTGGGTTTCTCCGCAGACGAAGTGGCTTTTCGGCCACGCTTGCTCAACTTCGGGAGTCCCGACCACCACCTGGAAATGTGGAAAGCCGACGTGGTGATCGCGTTCTTCGGATTCAACGAGTCGTTTCGAGGTGAAGATGGCCTGCAGAAGTTTCGAGCCGAGTTGGAAGAGTTCATCAAACACACCCGGAGCCAGAAGTATAACGGGAATTCTCCCCCCAGATTGGCTATCGTATCCCCCATTGCCCATGAGGACCTTGGAAACCCCAACTACCCGGACGGCTCAAAAAACAATGCCAATCTCAGGCTCTACACCAGAGTGATGGCCCAGGTGGCCAGAAAGCATGGAGTACCCTTCGCCGATCTGTTCACGCCAACACTCAGGATGATGCGAGACAGCTCACACCCCCTGACCATTAACGGTGTCCATCTCAGTGACTTTGGCTACTCCAAGCTGGCTCCGATTCTGGACGAAGCTCTGTTCGGTCCACCGCAGGGCCAGGGCTTGATCTCGGAGCAGCTGCAAGCCGAGGTGAACCAGAAAAATCTCTTCTTTTTCCACCGCTATCGGGCCGTCAATGGATACTACATCTACGGGGGCCGATCGCGGCGTGACCACGGCAATCCCCCCTTCACCGACGCTTACGTTCTTGAGAACGAACGAGGTAAGCTGGACGATATGGTCGCCAATCGCGACCAGCGAGTCTGGAGAGTGGCCCAGGGCTTGTTTGTCCCTGCCGAGATCGACGACAGTAACACCCGCCCACTTTACCAGGTGCCAACGAATTTCCATCAGCCTATTCGGATCCTTCCGCCCGAAGAGGCGAGAAAGAAATTCAAGGTAGCCAAGGGTTACGCCGTCAACTTATTTGCCGCTGAAGAAGAGTTCCCTGAGCTCAAGAATCCGGTTCAAATGACATTCGACGCCAGGGGCCGCCTATGGATCTTGACGATGCCCGATTATCCGATGTTCCTGCCGCCCAACAAGCCGAACGACAAGCTGCTCATACTGGAAGATGTTGACCGTGACGGGCGGGCAGACGAGTTGACCGTCTTTGCCGACGGTCTTCACGTGCCAACAGGGTTCGAGCTGGGAGATGGGGGCGTTTACGTGGCCCAGCAGCCGAACCTGATGTTCCTGAAAGACGTCGATGGCGACGACAAGGCGGACGAACGCAACTTCATTCTTCACGGCTTCGATTCCGGCGACTCGCATCACGCTATCAGCGCCTTCAACTGGGGACCCGGCGGTGGCCTTTACATGCACGAGGGGACTTTCCACCACACGTCGGTCGAAACACCCTATGGAGTCGTGCGCAACGCACACGGCGGTGTCTACCGGTATGAACCGAAAACAGGGAAGTTTGAGACATTCATCCATTACAACTTTGCCAACCCGTGGGGACACGTTTTTGATCGGTGGGGACAGAATTTTGTGGCAGATGCCTCGGGTGGAAACAATTATTTCGCTGCGGCCTTTTCGGGTAAAGCTCCTCAGTTTACCGGTCAGCCGGATTTCGGACCTTTCAAGTTCGCCTACCGGGCGCCTTTGAAGCAGTTTATCGTCAAGCGCGTTCGGCCCACGGCCGGGTGCGAGATTGTATCGAGTCGGCACTTCCCTCCGGAAGCCCAGGGGAATTTCCTGCTGAACAATGTCATTGGTTTCCGGGGTGTGTTGCAGCACGTGATGAAGGACATCGGGTCCGGCATCGCAGGGACAGAGATCGAGCCCCTCCTCTTCTCCTCGGATCGCAACTTCCGGCCGACGGATTTGCAGTTTGGTCCTGACGGCGCTCTGTACCTGGTCGACTGGTTCAATCCGCTGGTCGGCCACATGCAGCATAATCTGCGGGATCCCAACCGAGATCACTCTCACGGCCGAATCTGGAGAATCACCTATCCCAGTCGTCCCCTGCTCGAACCTCCTCAGATTGCCGGACAGCCGATACCGGTGCTGCTAGATCTGCTGAAGACTTACGAAGACCGCACCCGCCACCGGGTGCGACTCGAACTGCGCCAGCGTGATACCGCTGAAGTCCTACGGGAACTGGAGAAGTGGATCTCCACCCTCGACGAATCTGATGAGGAGTACGAGCATCATCTGCTCGAGGCTCTGTGGGTCCACCAACACCACAACGCAGCGAATAAAGAATTGTTGAAGCGGGTTCTCAGTTCGCCGGATTTTCGTGGCCGCGCTGCCGCAACACGGGTGCTCAGCTTCTGGAGAGATGAAATCAAAGACCCCTTGAGCCTCTTGCGCACTCAGGCTGCCGACAAGCATCCAAGGGTGCGGCTGGAAGCCGTCCGCGCTTGCAGTTTCTTCGAAGAAGTAGGGGCGGCGGAGATCGCCCTCGAGATTCTCAAGCAGCCACTGGACGACTATCTCGATTACACGCTAAATGAGACCATGCGCACCCTGGAGCCCTACTGGAAACCAGTCGTGGTGTCAGGTCACACCTTCGCCGGGGGCAATCCAGCCGGGACGGAGTTTTTGCTCGACCGGCTCGGCCTAACAGAGCTGACGCAAATGGCGCGCAGTCGACCGGTTTACCTGGCATTGCTCTCCAGGCCTGGTATCGACAGCACTTTCCGGCTTGAAGCAGCCTCAAGCCTGGCCAGGTTGAACAACACCACCGAGGCAACCGAGCTTGTGGAGGCGGTCCGGCGCCTCGACCGAAGTGACGAAGAGGAATCGGAGCCGGCTTTGCGAGACCTGGTGGGAATACTGACCGAATTGCCGGGCGTCCAGTCCCTCCGCACTGAGCTGGAGGATCTGTCCGTCTCAGCCACTCGATCGATCACTCGTCAGTTGGCATACGCGACTCTGGTCTCGGCGGGCCAAAGACCCAACGAATTGTGGGCGCGTGCCTTGCGCTCACCCCAGGCACTGCTGGATCTGGTGGAGTCGGTTCCGCTGATTCAGGAGGCAGATGCTCGGAACCTGTTTCACCCATACGTGAAACGGCTGCTCCGAGAGCTGCCTGAATTCCGGGATCAAAATGTGTCTTCGAAGGGCAGTCTTGTCCAGTCGATCAGACTTTCGGCCATAAGGGCGCTCGCTTCCCTGCCTGGCCGCGAAATCGAGTCGTATCGCACCCTGGCACCGTTCCTGAAAGACCGGCGTTATCGAGAGGTCGCTGTCAGTGCTCTAGGTCGCCTCCCCAAATCAGGGATTCCAGAAGGCGAAGTGGTTCCCATGGTTCGGAGTCTGCTGGAGTACGTTGCATCGGTTCCGGCAAAGAACCGGACCTCAGGAGTTGCGGCAGAGGCCACGCGACTGGCCGATGACCTTACCGGACTTCTACCGGTGGACCGTGCCAAACCTCTCCGGGATGAGCTGGCTGACTTGCGCGTTAGAGTCATCGTCATCCGGCCGGTTCCTAATAGGATGCGCTACAATCGGAAGGAATTTTATGTGCAAGCGGGCAAGCCCGTGGAAATCGTTTTCGAGAACACGGACATCATGCCGCACAACCTGATTGTGACCCTGCCGGGTGCCCTGGTTGATGTGGGTATGGCAGCCGAGGAGATGGCATCCCGTGCCGATGCCTTTGCCAAACATTTCATACCGGATACGCCCAAGGTTCTTTACGCCTCGAGACTGCTTCAGCCTGGGGAGAAGGACAAAATCCAGTTCACGGCTCCCAAGAAGCGAGACGACTATCCCTACGTCTGCACTTTTCCGGGACATTGGCAAACCATGTTTGGCGCGATGCACGTCGTTGCCAGCTTGGAGAACATCCCCGCCGAGGAGCTCGAATCTGCACCCCCGGAGACCACAAGCCGGGACTTTGTTCGCGATTGGAAGCTTCAAGATCTTACCGCATCCCTGGCAGGACTGGATAAGGACCGCGCCTTCGACCATGGTGAACAGCTATTTACGGCTCTTTCCTGTGCAAAGTGCCATCAAATGAATGGCCAGGGCGGCAGTATCGGCCCCGACCTGACGCTGGTGAGAGACAAGCTGGCGTCAGGAGAGTTGGACAGAGTTGGACTGCTCACTGAGTTTATTGAGCCCTCGAAGTTGATTGAGCCCAAATATCGAACAGAGATCGTCACGACCAAAAATGGACTCCTGATTAGCGGCATCGTGAGTTCTGAAGATGATCAGAGGGTGCGGTTCTTGCCGAACCCACTGGAAAGCGATCAGCCCGTGGAGGTCCAAAAGGATTTGGTGGAAAGGCGGTGGCAGTCTGATATCTCGCTCATGCCTCAGGGTTTGCTGAATACGCTGACAGAAAAAGAGATTCTCGATCTGTTAGCCTATGTTGCATCGGCGGGCGGCTTGAAGTCTAAAAACAATAGCGAGCGCGCCGGACGTGGCCCCACCCCGTAAAACTCCCAAAGGTGATGATGCACATCGACTTTCATAAGGCTTTCCGGGGACATGAGGGCAACGGGGCTTCTCCCACCCTCACACCGAACACCTCTGGGAAGGAAGTCGACGCTTAGCTGTCGAAGATGAGCTAGACGAGAATCGGCTTCACCACCTGGACCTTCTCAACACCTGTCAGCTTCGCATCGAGCCCCTGGAACTTGTGTGTGAACCGTTCATGGTCGATCCCGAATAAGTGCAACAATGTGGCCTGGAAGTCGCTAATGCGGACCGGGTCCCTGACGATGTTGTAGGAGAAATCGTCCGTCTCGCCGTGGACAACACCGCCTTGGATGCCACCGCCCGCCATCCATAGGCTGAAGCACCGTGGATGATGGTCGCGCCCGAAGTCTGTGGGTGTGAGCTTGCCTTGGGAGTAGATCGTACGCCCGAACTCACCGCCCCAGATCACGAGGGTGTCTTCAAACAGGCCGCGTTCCTTGAGATCCTGAATGAGGGCCCAGCAGGCCCGGTCGACGTCCTTGCACTGACTGGGCAGCACCTCGGGGACCAAAGAGTGCACGTCCCAGCCGCGGTGGTAGATCTGGACGAAGCGGACGCCTCTTTCCATCAGACGCCGTGCCATCAGGCAGCTGTGCGCGAAGGTCCCGGCTTCCCTGGCATCCTCGCCGTAGAGTTTATAAGTACCTTTCGGCTCGTTGGAGACGTCCGTTAGTTCGGGTACCGAGGTCTGCATCCGGAAAGCCATCTCGTACTGCTCGATCCGGACCAGCGTCTCCGGATCGCCGATCTTCTCATGCTGGAGCTGGTTGAGTTGGCCGACGGCATCGAGCATGCGGCGGCGCATCTTCTTCGGGACGCCCCGGGGGTTCTTGATGTAGAGCACCGGGTCGGCACCCGCGCGCAGGGCGACACCCGCATGCTCACCCGGGAGGAAGCCGGCGCTCCAAAGGCGAGCAGAGATCGCCTGCACGTTGGCCTTAGGGTGGGTGTGTTTGGCATTCATCACCACGAAAGTAGGCAAGTCCCGGTTGATGCTGCCCAGACCGTAGGCGAGCCAGGAGCCGATGCACGGATAGCCGGCGATCATTCTTCCCGTCTGCATGAACGTGATGGCCGGCTCGTGGTTGATGGCCTCGGTGTGCATCGAGCGGATGATGGCGATGTCATCGACCATTTTCGCCGTGTAAGGCAGAAGTTCGGAGATCCAGGCCCCACTGTCACCGTGCTGGCGGAACTCCCAGACCGACGGAGCAATTGGGAAGCGGGCCTGTCCTGAGGTCATCGTCGTGAGGCGCTGGCCCTGTTGGATCGAGTCCGGCAGGTCTTTGTCGTACCAGTCCTTCATCACCGGCTTGTAGTCCAGCAGGTCCATCTGCGGCGGCGCGCCCACCATGTGCAGGTAGATGGCGCGCTTGGCCCTCGGCGCAAAATGGGGCAGAGCAGGAAGCCCTCTGTAGGCTTCGGCTCCTTGGGGGGTAGCCTGGGTATCCTCAGTAAGCAAAGTTGCCAAGGCGACGGCGCCCAGGCCTCGGGCGCCCCGTGCGAAGAACTGTCTTCGAGTTTCAAGCAGAACCACTTCTTCGGATGGATCCATCTCCAAAACCTCCGTTGCGCCTGAGACGCTACTTGTTGAGAACCTCATCGAGATTCATGATCAGGTTTGCCAGCATTGTCAAAGCCGCAAATTGGTCCACGGGGAATGCCTGATCCGGCTTGGATTCGCCGGTCTTTAAGAGCTTCCGTGCATCCTCGATGTTGGAATCGTAGTACGCCAGGTAGTCGTTGTAGGCCTGCCTGGCGATGGTGCGCTCTTGTTTGTCGAACGGGCGCGCGATCAAACGCATCGTCATGTAGTCGACGCGCTGGTCAAGGCCCTGCCCTGCCTCTCTCATCGTTTTCTCAGCCAGGTGCCGCGATGCCTCAACGAACTGCGGGTCGTTCATGGTCACGAGCGCCTGCAGCGGCGTGTTGGTGCGCTCGCGCCGGACGGTGCAGTTCTCCCGAGTGGGGGCGTTGAAGATCCCCATGGATGGCGGCGGAGCGGCCCGTTTCCAGAACGTGTACAGACTCCGACGGTACAGTTTGCGGCCTGTGTCCCGCTCGTAAAAGCGTGTATTGCTCTGCGGCATGGCCACAACTTCCCAGATGCTATCGGGCTGATAGGGCTTAACGCTGGGCCCGCCGATCTCGCGCACCAGCAGTCCGCTGGCTGCCAGGGCGTAGTCACGCACCATTTCGGCGGCCATGCGGAAGCGCGGTCCACGCGAAAGGAGGCGGTTTTGCGGGTCTCTGGCCAGCTTTTCTCCCGTGGAGCCAGCGGATTGCCGATAGGTCGCCGACATGACCATCATCTTGAAAAACTGCTTCACGTTCCACCCGGAATCGCGGAACTCAACCGCCAGCCAGTCCAGGAGCTTCGGGTGCGAAGCCGGTTCGCCCTGAGAGCCGAAGTCCTCGGTGGTTTTGACGATGCCCGTTCCGAAGACCTCTTGCCAGAACCGGTTGACGGTAACCCGGGGGGTGAGGGGATTGGAGTCGTGCACGAGCCACTTCGCCAGGCCGAGTCGGTTCCGCGGAAATGAGCCCGGCATCGGCGGCAAAGCAGCGGGGACGTTGGCCTGGACTTTGGCGCGAGGCTGGTCGTACATTCCGCGATAGAGAATGTGGGCACTCGGCGCGGTATCCATGCGCTCCTGCATGACGTGAGTCACTGCACCCCGGCGGCGAATCTCCCGTCGCTCGAGGTCAACCTGGCCCCGCTCAACCAGTACCTCTCGGTAGTCTCTGTCTTTGAGGTTGAAATAGTAGAGTTTGAGTGCCTCCCGCTCCTGGGCTGTCAGCTGGCTCAGCTGCTTGGTCCGAGCCGACTCGAGCACAGACCACAGCGAGACCAGCCGGGCTTCCTCGGCAGTAAGTGTGCGGTTGAAGATTCGGAAGTCGGCGATGGCACCGCCGGCGAAATAACGCTGAGACTCCTCACTTGACAATTTGCCCAGAAGGATCGGCTTGTCCGTGCGAATGCTTCCCTTGAGCTTGGCGAAGTATTCGCTGCCCAGGGTGGGGAGAGACTGTCCGTTGAAGAAGAGGTTCAACCCGGCGCGTTCACCGCTGCCGTCATAGGACACGGCCAGGTGATTCCATGTACCGACCTCTAACTTCTGGTCGGCGTACGCGGAAATGGAAATCGAGTCTTCCTTGCCGCCCACCAGCACCAACCTCGGCGTACGCGAGTTCACCGTGAGCGACCACCCGCGCCCGTTGTCGTCTGGATCAGACTGGCTCGCGATCGCAAAGTTTCCATCGGCGTCCGGCTGATACAACCAAACCGTGATCGAGAAGGGCTTGTCGGTGTCAACGTACTTCAGGGTCGGAATCTCTGCCCAGCTTTCGCCTTCAAAACGCAAGGCCTTGCGATTCCCATCCGCGGTCTCACCGAGGGTGGCACCCTCGCTCAGTTCGATCGCCTGTCTTCCATCCTTCAGCCTGGCTTCGGCACCCTCGTCGATCGAAAGTGAAAGAAGCTCCGAGGAAGCGTCGAGGGGCAAATGCAGCGCTCGGTATTCACCTGTAGCGAGCCAGGCCTGGATTTTGGAGTCGGAAGCGGATTGGATTTTCTGCATGTGGCTCTCGAGCTCAGCAGGTCTGTGCTCCAGCTGCTTCCAGCGGGCGCGATCCTCCTGGCGTGGCACCACGACGACGGGTGGGGTGTCCGAGATGTTGAGGTCCAGGGCGTGCTGCGTCGCGTTCCGGAAGAATGCCGTCATCGAGTAGAAGTCTTTCCGGGAGATCGGGTCGAACTTGTGGTTGTGGCAGCTGGCGCAGCCAAGGGTCAGGCCAAGCCAGACCGCCCCGGTGGTCTCGGCCCGGTCCTGGGCATACATCGCCTCGACTTCCTCGACGATAACACCCCCCTCGTTGGTGGTGACGTTACAGCGGTGGAAGCCTGTGGCGATGCGCTTCTCCAGGGTGGGATTGGGGAGAAGGTCACCCGCGATCTGCTCGATCGTGAACTGCTTGAAGGACAGGTTCTTGTTGAAGGCGCTGATGACCCAATCCCGGTAGGGCCATATCTCACGGTAGTTGTCGATGTGCAGGCCGTGGGTGTCGGCGTAGCGGGCCGCATCCAGCCAGTAACGGGCACGGTGCTCGCCCCAGTGAGGTGACTCCAGCAGGCGATCCACCAGCTTCTCGTAGGCCTTCTTCGAAGAGTCGTTCACAAAGTCATCGACCTCCTCAGGAGTTGGAGGAAGGCCGGTCAAATCGAGAGAAACGCGACGAATGAGCGTGCGACGATCCGCCTCAGGGCTTGGCTCCAGGCCTTCGGCCTCCAGACGGGCCAGAATCAAGCGATCGATTTCTTTGCGAACCCACTCGCGCTTCTTGAAGTCGGGTAACGGGGGACGCTTCAGCGCCTGGAAGGACCAGTGCTGATCCCAGGAGCCCCCCTCTTGGATCCAGCGCTTGATCAGGGAGATCTGTATTTTGGTCAGTGGCTTCTGGCCGTAAGGCATCCGCCACATGGGGTCATTGGAGGTGACGCGTTTGTAGAGTAGACTGGCCTCCAAATCACCCGGAACTATGGGGGCTCCGTTGTCGCGCTGGGCGAAAAGGCCCTGTCGTATGTCGAGGCGCAGTCCAACCTTGCGGGTGTTGTCGTCCGGGCCATGGCATTGGAAGCAGTTGTCGGCGAGAATCGGGCGGATGTACCGCTGAAAATCAACGGTTTGGCCCGACTCCTGGGCAGGAGTGCCGAACACAACTGTCGTCAGCCATGAAGTAAAGATGAGAGCAGAGAAACATCGACTCATGGCCTTAGCCGCCTTCTTTGGACAGGCTCCAAAGCGGCATGGGAAACCCCCATTATACGTCCCGCCCCGTGCAGTTGCCATAGGTGCAAGGACTAAACCTATAGGTATTGCCGCTGACCTCGTGCGAATTCGAGAACCTTTGGAATTCTATAACTTCCGGGACTACAAG
>JALLON010000059.1 GCA_027717925.1 Acidobacteria bacterium AH-259-G07
CGAGACCCCGGATGAGATGATCGTCAAGCTGCAGAAGAAATACGAGCAGATCCAAAGCTTTTCGGCAGAATTCGATCAGATGTTTCGGGGACACAATGTTCAACTGCGCGAATCAGGCATCGTCATGATGAAAAAACCGGGCAAAATGTACTGGGAATATCGGCAGCCCATGCGAAAACTCTTTATTGCGGACGGCAAGAAAAGCTACTTCTATGTCCCTCGAGACAAACAGGTCATCGTCTCAGATCTAGAGTTGAACAGCGCTCCAACGCCCTTGCTTTTTTTGGTCGGAAAAGGGAACATCAAGGAAGATTTTGAAGTGGAGTTGGAACAGGAGGAGAATCCGCTTCAGGCTGGAAACTTACTCATCCGTCTGACGACAAAGCGGCCGCAAGGTGAATTCTCTCATGTGATTTTGGAATTCAACCCTTCAAGCTACCTGATCCAGCGGTTGATAGTGATTGAGCCGATTGGGAATCGCAATGAATACATCCTCACAAACTTGCGCGAAAACATACGGATCCCTGATCGCCAATTCAGGTTCAAAGTGCCGGCAGGTGCAGAGGTGCTGCATCAATGAGGAAGGGGGGGGAGGGCTCTGACCCCAGACACAGATGAAGGCAGTACGGGCCAAAATTACCGCGCTCGGCATGTATGTGCCGGAGAGGCGAGTTACAAACGACGAGCTGTCAAAGTTGGTGGACACGTCCGATGAGTGGATCCGCGCGCGGACAGGCATTGCGGAGCGGCGGATCGTTTCTGACAGCCAAGCCAACAGCGATCTTTCCATAAAGGCGATCAAGAATGCCTTTCAAGCTAGGGAGTTGCGCCCAGAGGAGATCGACCTGATCATTGTTGCTACAGTGACTCCAGACATGATGTTCCCTTCTACGGCCTGTATTATTCAAGACAAGATCGGCGCTAAGAACGCTTGGGGCTTTGATCTTTTGGGGGCCTGTTCGGGTTTTCTTTATGCCATAGCGACCGGCGCACAATTTGTGCAGACCGGTGCTTACAAGAGGGTTCTGGTGATTGGAACAGATGTGATGAGCTCGATACTTAATTTTGAGGATCGAACGACTTGCGTTTTATTTGGTGATGGTGCAGGCGCGGTTCTCTTGGAGCCAAGCCAGGAAGATGATACGGGAATTATCGACTTCATCCTCCACAGCGACGGATCCGGTGGGAAATTTCTTTATATGCCGGCAGGTGGCAGCCTTCATCCGGCCAGTCACGAAACAGTCGACAAGAAAATGCACTACGTCCATCAGGACGGCAGAAATGTCTTCAAGTTTGCTGTGAAACTGATGACTGAGGTGTCCTTGGAAATTCTACAAAGAAACGGCTACACCACCGAAGATGTTACTCTGTACATTCCTCACCAGGCCAATCTTCGAATCATCCAATCTTCCGTGGAGCGCCTCAAACTTCGTCCTGAACAGGTGGTTATTAACATCGACCGCTATGCTAATACGACAGCTGCAACCATCCCCGTCGGCCTGGCAGAAGCCTATCACCAGGGACGCATGAAGAAGGGAGATCTGATGCTGCTGGTCAGTTTTGGAGCCGGGTTTACATGGGGAAGTCTCTTACTGCGTTGGGGCGATCTGGGTTAGGAGCTAGGAGTCAGGAGTCAGGAGTCAGAATTCAGAATCCAGGAGTCAGAATCCAGAATTCAGAAGTCAGATATCCAGAAGGCGCGCCGAAGGTCCTGAGACGCGAAGCCTATAAGTGGCCGAACATCCAGACGTAATCGCAGGTCGCGACTGGGAATATTTTCAATCCTGCTCCTGACTTCTGGATTCTCAGATAAAAAGCTCTTCTTCGGGGTAGCTTTCGGTCGGCCGAGTTGAGGCCTTCTTGTTGAAAAGATAAGATAGTCCGGCTTTGATTCCCTTGAAAAATGAGGAAATTTCTACTGCCGGTCGAAGGATGTCCTTTTGAATCAACTCCGTCGTCTGCTCAAATTTCCGCACAGTGTCAGTTACCACATAATCAAACTTGGAGGCCTGGTCTCTGCCTAATTCCAACATTTCCTTGCCAAACTGATCGAAGTCCTGCACTTGCCCCTTGACCATTTGAGAAATCAGATCAACATTGGCCTTCACATTCTCGGCCATCCTACCCAGAGGTTCCACGCTTTTCACAACTCCCTCGATTCGAGTCATCAGTCTTCTGAGGTCCTCTTCCAGCTCTACCGATCGCCGCTCCAGTTTTCCAACCATTTCCCTTATGGATCGAGAAGCTTTCCACATCGACAAGCTCTGAACCACTAAGGCAACTGCACTGATGGCAACAATTACAAATAAGAGGGTTTCAATTCTCACGTTATGTTCCTTTCAACCCGCCAATCCGGGAATCGACTTGAAAAAATCACAAGATCAGGGCAGCGGCCTTCTACTTCTTTTTCGCCTTTGCACTGCCGACACCTTCCAGATTGCGCTTTTCTTCCTCGTACGCCTCTTTCCCCGCCTCAACGGCTGCAGTGATTTGCTCTTTCTGTCGCTGTACGGTCTCTCTACCTTTGTCGATAGACTCACCCAGCCGACCGGCCATTTCGCGGGATCTTTCCGTGAGGAGCTCTTTCCC
Organism: Acidobacteria bacterium AH-259-G07; assembly: GCA_027717925.1. Taxonomy (GTDB): domain Bacteria; phylum Acidobacteriota; class UBA6911; order RPQK01; family JADFOI01; genus JALLOL01. The sequence continues at coordinate 2,590 of JALLON010000059.1, forward strand.
TTCGCGGGCCTTCTGCGTTAATCGTTCAGCTCCTTCCTTGTATTTGTTTTCCAGGATCCTTCGAGTTTCCTCTCCGGACTTGGGAGCGAACAGCAAAGCGACGGCTGCTCCTATAAATCCTCCTGCCAGAAAATAAATAAATTTATCTCCGTTGGAAGCCATAAGTCATCTCCTTCTCTTCACTTAATGTACCAGGGAGCACAGGGAGCAAGCAACTTCGGGTTCTTAGTCTATCACAAATCGAGCAATGGAAAAAAGCAGGAAGGCAGGGGACACGCAGGGGACAGGAGACAGGAGTCAGGAGTCAGGAGACAGGAGACAGGAGCAGGATTCAAAATATTCCCAGTCGTGACCTGCGATTACATCTGGATGTTCGGCCACCTATTAGGCTTCGCGTGTTAGGCCTTCGGATTCTGTCTCCTGTCTCCTGTCTCCTGTCCCCTGTCTTCCATTACTGTTTCCAGTACTTCCAAAAATGCCCCAGGGGCCCATGGCCATGGCCAAGCGGATAGGAATGGCGGATGGCTTCACTCACGTACTCTTTTGCCTGGGCAATGGACTCTTTCAGATCCAGCCCATGGGCCAGGTAGGCGGCGATGGCAGAGGCAAAGGTACAGCCGCTGCCGTGAGTGTTCTTTGTTTCGAATCGGGGCCCACTAATTGAAGTGAATTGCTCACCGTCAAAAAAGTAATCCGTAGATCGTTTCGGATCTTCAAAGTGTCCGCCCTTCACGATCACCGAGTGGGGACCGAGATCGATAATTTCTTGCATCGCCTCTTTCAACTCCTCTTGCTTTGTAATGCTGCGCCCAGTTAGAAATTCTGCCTCGCGCAAGTTGGGGGTAACAACCAACGATTGAGGAAACAACTTGGTTTTCAGGACGTCCACGGCGTCCGGCCGGATGAGAGGGTCACCGCCGGTGGTGACCATGACCGGATCCACAACCAGGCAGCCCATTGCAAATTGCTTTGCCTTTTCGGCCACCAGGCCAATGATTTCGGCCGACGAGAGCATTCCTGTCTTGACTGCATCGACTCCGATATCCTCCACCACGGCTTCAATCTGGCGTTCGATATTTTCCAAAGGGAGGTCCGAAGCCATATAGACATGTTGGGTATCCTGTGCCGTGACTGAAGTGATCACGCTCATACCGTGCACTCCCAGTGCTGAAAAGGTCTTGAGGTCCGCTTGGATACCGGCACACCCTCCGCTGTCAGACCCTGCAATGGTGAGAGCTCTTGGAATGGACGGCACAAAGGTCACTATCTTTTAGAGGTTACACGCAGTCACTTCGAGAGCTCTTGATAATAAAGGCAAAGGTTGGAAAGAACACACTCTGGACAGATTGGTTTCTGCGCCTTACAGATTCGCCGACCATGGTGAATGAGCTGGTGGCCAAAATCGATCCAACGATGCTCCGGAATTTGACGCATTAGATCTTTCTCGATCTTGTTGGGATCATTTTGAGCACTCAACCCCAAGCGACGGCTTAGACGCTTGACATGAGTGTCCACTACCACGCCGCTGCTGATTGTAAAAGCTGTACCCAACACCACATTGGCGGTCTTGCGCGCCACACCGTCTAGTTCTATCAGGTCTTCCATTTGCCTAGGAACCTCACCATCAAACTCCTCAACCATTGTTTTGGCGGCTCCAATGAGATTTTTCGCTTTGTTTCGGAAAAAACCGGTGCTGCGAATCAACTCTTGCAACTCGTTTTCATCGGCTTGTGCCAATGCCCCTGGGTTCGGATAACGCCTGAAAACCCGGGGCGTGACCATGTTCACGCGCTTATCCGTACATTGAGCCGAGAGAACGGTAGCCACCAAGAGTTGATACGGATTTTCGTGATGGAGCGCGCAGGTAGCCTCGGGATATTCATTATCTAGCCGCCTCAAAATCTCAGCAACTCGCTGCTCTTCCTTCTCTTCCCTCTTTGTGGGCGTTTTTCGAGCACACACAGACAGCACTCATCATACCATCCGATGATGAAGCGAAACCAATGGGTTCACAATTCATCTATTCAATTTGGAGCCATGAGAAAACCGAAAGTGATTACACTCCTCATTGTGCTAGGGGCTTTGTTTCTTCCCCTCTTTGATTTCAGCACCCAGGCTACGCTGAAATACAAGAAGGAAACAGAAAAGAAGTGCACTTTTTGCCATACGCGTGTTCCGGAACCTGAAGACCGCGATCCTCAATTAAACGAAGAGGGCAAAAGGTTCAAAGAAAACGGCTACAAGCTGACCCGCAAGCAGAAAGACACGGCCCCCTGACCCCCAAGCCAGCCGCCGGTTCGCCCCTACCAGGCCGGCGCTTTCGCCGCTTCGTGACGAGAACCTATGCATAATCCGGGCTAGTTGCGCCACCAGCAGGGCTGGATCATTCAGGAAGAAACTTTTGTTAAGTTTCAGGTCAGAGCTTTTTCTGGAGGACGACGTCTCTCGGAGTCTCTCTTGGGGCCTTTTGGGTTGAGGAGTGGGAACGTCTGCCAAAACCAAAGACAAGCCCAAAAACAGCAATTGCCAGCACTGCTCCAGCCAATAGGGATACCGGTGAGATGGAGTGACGCAAACGAACCAGCAACTCTCCAGGTTTGAGCGTAAAGTCCTGGGAACCCAGAAAAATTTTTCTTCTATCCGAATTGACCAAATAAGCGATGAGCGAGACCCGCTCCGGCTGAGAGATTTCCCCCTGAAACAACCAGAGCCATTCCACGCTCTCCCTGGAGCCAACATCTTGAATCGCCTCCGTGTTCAATAGCACCATCTTTAAGTTGTCAGAACTGGATTGCCAAGTTGTTTCGATTTTGAATTTCTCCCCCAGAACTTCATATAGTTTTCGTTCTTCTGCGGAAAATTTCACCGTATCGGGTGAGTCAACAAAAAAACGCACCCGATAAGTCTTCCCTGGATACTCAGGGACCTCTATTTCGAATGTACCCACTCTCTTCGTGAGCAGATAGAGAAAGGCCATCTGGAACGCACCTTGCTCCCGCTTTTCCAGTTTCCTTTCCAAACGCAGAGAGCTGCTGAGGAGAGCGGTATTTTCGAGAGCTTCTTTCTCCCGTTTAGTTTCGATGTAGCCGGCTTCAAGACCCTTTCTGTTTGAGGTTAGAGTGCGAAAGTCCTCCCACAATCTTTCCTTCTCACCCTGAGTCTGTTTCAAATCTTCCGAGAGTTTTTCGTTCCTCTTTTTTAGGTCTTCCAATTGCTTATTGGCATCGTCAAGCTTTCGGGAAAAGTTAATTCGATCCTGCCTGAGTGAATTGATAGAGTTGTTTAAAACTTGGACTTGCTTCCCGAGACTCTCGGTCGAAGCTTCTTTCAAATTCAGATTCTCGACTAAATTCTTGATTTGGTGCTCGTAGTCCCCGCTGCTGCTGCGAAGTTGATCAATCTGTTGCCGAAGAGACTTAACCTCTTCCGAAAGCTCATCCCGCTCCGCTCGCAGCCCGGCCAATCCTGTCTCCGCCCTGTTCAGGTCCCGCTTGAGACGACCCAGCTGCGCCTGCACCTGTTCGCGGGTCTTCATTTCCTCCCGCAGAGCCTGTTCAACCTTTTGAAGCCCACTCTTAGCCTCATTGGCTTCGTCTTTCAACAAGCGATAATCGGGCATTTTTTCAGCGAGAGTTCTAAAGACAAAGTCTATGGAGGTATTGCTTGAACGAGCGAGATGCTGAACTAACTGCTCGAATTCGGTCTTGATAAACTTCTCTTTCGCAGAATCAATGTCTGTATAGGAAAGCCCCTCAGTCAATGTGGCCTCTAGAGCCGCATCGAAAGACGCTCGTTGGGGAAAACCCTCTCTAAGCTGTTGAGGAAACTGAAAGATGATTTCGCTTTCCCGCCGCAGATCCACGGATGCGATTTGGAAGCGAACCGAACCACCTTTGAAGTCCACCTTAGTAATTCGCACTTGGTCTCCAACCTTGAAAAGCAAGGATAAATTACCAGTTCTGCGATCGAGCACGGGTCCAGTGTTTCTGACATAAACCATCTGCTGCTCACCTCGAATCGGGACCTTCAAGAACATGGCCTTGTTCTCGTATTTCTGAACGTACCAGTCTTTGACTTCCCGGCGGACGCCGGCATTAAGCCAAAGGCCCAAACTCAAGAAAAGTCCGAGCAGCTGTAACTTTCCATAGGCCCTTGGAACACTCATTTCTAAGAGTCTAATCCCCTTTCCCTTTGGTAACAGCGTTCTCGCCGATTGTAACATATCGAGGCTGACCGGCTGACTGGGATCTGACCCTGAAAATGCAATTTTTGAAGCGCATCAAAAATTGCATTTTCAGGGTCAGACCCCATAGAATTGCGATCATGAAGGATTTCCTCATTATCAATGAGATCTTCTTTAGCATTCAAGGAGAATCCAGCTATGCAGGACGACCGTGTGCCTTTGTGCGCCTAACGTACTGCAATTTGAGGTGCAATTACTGCGATACGGAGTACGCTTTCGACGAAGGTCAGAAGATGTCCTTAGAGGAAATCGTTGAGAAGGTAGAGGACTACCCCACCGATCTAGTTGAGATTACAGGTGGCGAACCCCTTTTGCAGGCGGCCGTATTTCCACTGATCGAGCGCTTCCTCGATGACGGAAAGACTGTTTTGATCGAGACCGGAGGAAGTGTCGATATTCTACCCGTTGATCGCCGTGCCGTGCTGATCTACGACATCAAGTGCCCGGAGAGTGGAATGGTGAAAAAGAACCGTTGGGAGAATCTCCCTCATTTGAAGCCCCAGGACGAGATCAAATTTGTGGTAGCATCCCATCAAGACTACGAGTGGGCCAGGGCGAAGATCGACGAACTGGGCCTCATTAAAAAGCACACTGTTCTGTTTTCTCCCGTCTGGGACAGACTCGATCCTCGTGAGCTCGCCGAGTGGGTTTTAAAGGACGGGCTTTCAGTTCGATTGCAAGTGCAGCTCCACAAAATCCTTTGGGGAGCCAAAGCCCGCGGAGTCTAGCGGGCTAGGTGCTTTTGTGCTTTCGTGGCAGGTAGGAGAAAACGAAAGCACGAATTGCGAGAAGGCTACTTTTCCTGCTCTTGTAACTTTCCAATCTGGCGCAAGGCCTCATACACGACAATGGATACGGCACTCGCCAGGTTCAAACTGCGTACCTCGGGGTGAAAGATTGGGATGCGCCAGATTCGCTGCGGGTATCGTTCAAAAATCCAGGCTGGAAGCCCCTTTGTTTCGCTCCCGAAGACGAGAAAATCATTTTCCTGAAAAGCGGCATTCACATATGATTCTTGCCCTTTCTTCGAGAAAAAGAAGAGGCACGACGGGGGAATCCCGCCCAAAAACTGGCGGATCGACTTGTGGCGGTGGATCTGTACACAGTCCCAGTAATCGAGTCCAGCCCGCTTGAGGTGGCGATCAGTTATGCGAAACCCCAGTCTCCCCACCAGGTGCAGTGGGATCTGAGTGGCCGCGCAGAGCCGAGCCACGTTTCCCGTATTGGGGGGAATCTGCGGTTCCACTAAAACGACGTGCATGGCAATAGAGGCTGACAACTGACAGCTGACAACTGACAGCTCATCTTCTTGCCGGTTGTTGGATGTCAGCTGTCAGATGTCAGTTGTCAGCTGCCAAGTACTTCGGCGATTCTCTTTTCCAAAATCTGACTTGAATGGAAGTTTTCCAGTTTCAAAGTCCTTATCATTACCTTGCGGAGCGCAGCTTGGGGCACCAATCCGACAATTTCACTGCAGACTATTTCTGTTTGAAACCGACGAGCCTCCTCACCGACCCTTTTGAAGATCTTCAGCAAAGAGGTTTCATGATACTCGGTCACATTCATGGAGACCTGTGACAAACCTTTACTATCAATGTAAAAGCCAAGTGCTTTTACTCCGGGAATACCGCCGCCGCTTTCGCGAATACGAGCAGCAATTTTCCTGGCCACGACATCATCAGAGGTATTGAGGTAAATATTGTAGGCAATAAGCGGACGGCGTGCTCCGATCATTGTGGCACCTGCTGTCGGATGCAGGCTGTTTGGTCCAAAGTCCGGCTTTTTGGCTCGATTCACCTTGATCTCCTGGACAAGCCCTTCGAACTGGCCCTTACGAATCACTGAAAGCTCCCTGCGCTCTGGACGAGTGGCCGCTTCCCCATAGAGATAAACTGGGACCTGTAACTCTTGGGCGATTCTCTTGCCCAATCGGCGAGCAATTGCCTGGCACTTTTGCATGGAAACGCCCCGAATGGGTACAAATGGAATGACGTCCACTACTCCGATCCGTGGGTGGACTCCTCGGTGTGTTCTCAAGTCAACGAGTTGCACAGCTTTTTTCACGGCGCCAAAAGCCGCGTCCAAAATCGAAGCCGGGGTCCCAATGAACGAAAGAACGCTGCGGTGATGGTCAGGATCGGCTGCACAGCTTAACAAAAATGCACTTGGAAGGGCCTCGATCTCAGCAGCGATAGCCTCCAATTTTGCTGCATCTCGTCCCTCACTGACATTCATGACACACTCGACGATTTCTTGCATGGCGGACTCAGATCGCATCCACTCTGACCGTGCTATTATAGTGTTCGTGAAGGCTCTCTTTCTCGAAGAGGTGGAAGAATTTGCTCTAAAAGATCTCCCAGAGCCAACTTGTTCCCCCGGCGAAGTTTTGATTCAAGTAAAAGCCGTGGGGATGTGTGGCACAGACTTCCATATTTACCGCGGCGCTGCCAACTACAACTTTGATACTAATGGCAAACCGATTCCGTTACGAGTTCAGCCGCAAATCCTGGGTCACGAGTTCTGTGGGACGCTAGTTGAGAGGGGGTCGAATGTACCAGATCTCAAACCCGGAGATCGGGTGGTTGTTGATCAGGGATTTAACTGCTGTAGCCAAGGCATTGAGCCTGTGTGTGGGTATTGCGCTAGCGGCCATTCGCATCAATGTCTCTATTACAAAGAACGCGGAATCACGGGACTTGCCGGAGCCATGCAAGAGCTGGTGGCCATGCCTGCTGTAAACGTGGTCCCGATGGGTGGTGATCTCTCTTTCGAGGAAGCGGCCTTGGTGGAGCCCCTTGGCTGTGTAATCCATTCAATGGACATGGCAGAAAGGGCTCGAGCGCGATTTACCCTTTCCCCAGAAGAAAGTCCTGGCGAGCCCGTTGAGAATGTTCTCATCTTGGGAGCAGGACCGGCCGGCCTTCTCTTTCTTCAGTACATTCGAAATGTCAAACAATTCCAAGGTCAGATCTTGATTGCCGACTCCGTGGATAAAAAGCTTCAGTTGGCCCAGCGGTTGGGAGCGACACCTATTCACATTCAGGAGAAAGACCTCATCACCACCGTACGGGATGTCACGAATGGAAAGAAGGTTCATTTTTTGGTCGAGGCTTCAGGAAACGGGGCGGCTTTCGAGAACATGCCGGCAGTGCTCAAAAAGCAAGCCACGGTTGTCCTTTATGGTCACGGGCACAAAGGCACGGATCTGGGTGTTCTGAACCACCTACTTTTTTTGGAGCCCACCCTGGTCGCATCGGTAGGTGCCTCGGGAAAATTGGATCCCCAAACCCGCCGTCCTCTCATTTTTGAAACATCCGAAGAACTGATCCGTACGGAAAAAGTGCATGTCAAGTCCCTGATCACTCATCACTATCGTGCCTTTGGAGAAATCGATAAAGCATTCCGGGAGGACTCCAAAGAGCAAGACTACATCAAAGGGGTTTTGGCGCTCAGCTGACAGGTGTCAGTCATCAGCTGCGCGCTCAAAAACCAAGTCCGTGATCTGAAACCCTTTCATTCCTACCACGCGAACCCGGTACTGTCCGGCAATCGTCATCTCGTCCCCGACTTCCGCGGTGCGCCCCAACAACAACATGACGTGGCCACCGACCGTGTCATTTTCTTCATCATCAATGGTAATTCCCAGCTCGTGTTCAACCTCCTCCAGCAGGGCACGCCCATGGATCATGTACTGTTGATCTCCAGTTTTCTGGATCATTGGTCTAGGTATATCGATGTCAAACTCATCCTGAATTTCACCGACCAACTCTTCCAGTATATCTTCCAGGGTAACCATCCCGACCGTGGCTCCATATTCATCGACTACCACTGCCAGATGGGTTCTAGTGCGTCGGAATTCGGTGAGCAGAGTTTTGATGTACTTGCTGTCCGGCACAAACTGGACAGGTCTTTTGGCCGACATCAGATTGAACTTCTCTCCCAACTGGCGATATTGCCAGAAGAGGTCCTTCACGTGGACAATTCCCACTATCCGATCGAGTGTTCCGTCACAAAGAGGGTAGCGAGTGTGTCGGTGCTCCCGTGCTATCTGCAGGTTTTCCTCCAGGCTCTTCTGCAAATCAAGAAAGACTATCTCCAGAGAAGGTAGCATGACCTGACGAACGGAACGATCAGCGAAGTCAAAGACTCGCTCCAGCATCTTCCTTTCTTCACGATCCAGAATTCCATGAGCGTGTGAATTGGCTAAAATTAAGCGGAGCTCCTCTTCGGAATGAACCAGATCTGATTCCGACATGGGTACAATGCCTACAAGCCGTAAAAAGAAGTTAGCAGTTCCGTTTAGAGCCCAAACGAAGGGGTAGGAGATCTTGTAAAACCATGCTAGCGGTGTCGCCACCCATAGAATTACATCTTCGGCTCTTTGAATGGCGAGAGACTTGGGTGTCAGTTCCCCCATCACGATGTGTAAAAAGGTGATCAGCAAAAAGGCCGCCGAAGCGGCCAGACCGTGCGTCAAGACTGGTTTCAGACTTCCCAGATTGCGAAAGATCGGCTCAAAAAGGTAAGCAAAGGCAGGTTCTCCAATCCAGCCCAGGGCCAGACTGGCGACTGTGATGCCCAATTGTGTAACTGACAGGTATTCGTCCATGCTTTGAATTAGAGTTTGCGCCCTACGGGCTGGTTTACTGCCTTGTTGGATTAATTCCTGAATTCGAGTCCCGCGGACCTTCACGATCGAGAACTCGGAAGCCACGAAGAACCCGTTCAAGGAGACCAGGAACAGTCCCAGCAAAATGAGCATAAATTGAGTTAATGGGTCCATGCTGAACCTTATAACACACATCCATTTGATGCAGTGAGCAGTAGTCGGATCTTTAGCCCGCACACTCTCACACCGACTCTACTGCAGCGGCGGAATCATCCGCCCTGGCTGCGTTGCCCTGGGGCGGTCTCCTCAGCCGTACCGTAAAGGCGACGCTTCCGCCGCTTCGTGACGAGCCGGTATG
>JALLON010000006.1 GCA_027717925.1 Acidobacteria bacterium AH-259-G07
CTCCTACGAACATCAGCTCCAATCAATCGTTGTATGTCTTCAAGTATTTCGCGCCGGGCTGGAGCTTCTTGATCACAATCCAGTAGATGGTGTACGGCCGGTCGTAGATTTGGTAGAAGGGGACCAAGGTGACGTCTTCCGGTCTGCCCACGTTCTGGGTGCGAAACGTCAGCGGCTGGTCCTCGACCGGAACAATCCATTCGTTTGGATCCCCTTCGTCCACGAACAGATCCGGCACTTCGGCCAGAAGATCCTCAGGCCTGGCATCCCGGTTCCCGAAGATCACATCCTGGCTGAGTTTGTCCTCAGCGAGCCGGCCAGCCAAAACCAGAGGACCGTACATGATGGCGGCCAGGTTCAACTCGTACCTGTGACCCCTCTCGGCGTGATACAGGACATTGTAGTTCTTTCGAGGATTGAGATTCTGCATCGAGGCCAGATTGTCCGCATCCGGTAGTGGGGCCATGTGAAAGGTCATCGGCAGGGTCACTTCCACCTGATCGTTGTTGCTCCAGATTCTCTCCAGCCTCAGATAGGACTGGGGCTGGGCATCGACCTCCTGTTCCACCCCGTTAATCTTCAGCGTCACTCCCTTGGTTGCCCAGTAAGGAACCCGTATTCGCAGAACCATCTGTTGAGACTCTGGGGTGCTCAAAGTGAGTATCGTTTTTCCTTCGCGAGGAAAAGGAGTTTCTTGACGAAGCGTGATTTCTCTTTCCTGCCAGCTCAGTTCAGAGGGAATAAAAAGATTGACGTAAATACCCTGATCATCATGAAAATAGATGCTGTCCCCATACTCTGCATGATTTTCAATTCCTGTTCCCGTGCAGCACCAGAAAGCATCCCGGGGGGTGTTGAAGACCTTCCAATGCCCCGGCTTGAGTGAGCAGAAGTAAAGCATCATCCCGTTTTCAGGATTTTGTGAAGCCAGAATAGCGTTGAACAATGCCCGCTCGTAATAGTCCGCGTAGCGGGCCTTCGGATTCCAGGTGAAAAGATGCTTCGTCAACTTGAGAAGGTTGTAGGAGCAGCAGGTCTCCGCTGTAGAAGCTCCGATTTCACTGGCCAGTTGATCCGGCCCGGTCCTCCAGTGCTCGTAACTGCTCGTCCCTCCCGTAGCAAAAGTGCGATGCTGGGTGATCGTTTCCCACGCAAAAGACGCGATGCGTTCATAGTAAGGATCTCCTGTAACCTCATACTCTTTAGCGGCTCCCACGAATTTTGGGATTTGTGTATTGGCATGGAGCCCTTTCAGCTCATCCCTGCCATCGGCAAGCGGCTTAAAGATCCGCTGATGGTCAAATCGCTTCGCCATTAACAGATGGTCCGGATCTTTCGTGACCTCATAGAGCCGGGCAAAGATGTCATTCATTCCTCCGAATTCGGTTTCCAGAATGTCCTGCATGTGCACTTCTGCCAGGGGATCGGTTCGATTCTTGCCCACCGGGCCATGTTCTTCAGGATCTCCAGAGCCTTTTCGTTGTCCGAATGCAGATACACATCCAGCAGACCTGCCATAACCTTGTGAAGCGTATACCAGGGGGCCCAGACGGCTTCTCGGGCTTCCAGACGGTCAAAGAACTCTTCCGGAAAGGCACTCAGATAGCCATTCCCATGAGCCTGCTGGCACTTGGCCAGTTCCCGCATGAGGAGATCGAGCTGGACCTTCAACGGCTCATCCCCGCTGCTGGCAAACATTTTCGCCGCTGCGGAAAGGTAATGACCTACAAAGTGACCTCTCAGCTCTCGGGCTTCCCACCCACCCAAAGGCCTGGCCGTGGAGGGAAAACCGGCCGTCTTGCGGAACATGTGGAGAAGTTCGTCCGCATCAAAGGTGTGGAGATACTGCCGGTCCAGTTCCATGGCGTCCCTGAAAGGGCTGTCCAGAAGCCGCACCTGTTTCAGATCAAAGGCGTGCACGGCGGGCTCCACCGCAGTAATTCCCAAAGACATCTCACGGTCAGCCGCAAGGTCCTCCGAACCTTGGGAGCATCCCACCAGAAACAGGGTTCCCACAAAAAACATTCCGGCATAGAATTTTTCCCCCATAAATAATTTACCCGACATTCCTCATATTAACTTCGACGGAATACCCCTGGGAAAGTTACTCAAACTCGATGGAAACAGCCTGTCCGCGAAACTCGATCAAGCGGCTCTCGCCGGTGGTTACAAGGCGGACGCGAATTTGCCGGGAGGGCTGCAATAAGCGGGACCCTGGAGCGAGTCTCAAGTCGAGCCGCTTTTCCTCGTCCCTCCAGTCACATTGCAGTCTCATGAACTCTCCCTCGCGGAAGTCGAATGTCATGCCATCATCCTCGTATACACTTGCCGTGCCGTCACTGCCCGGGTACACCGAGAGAGTAATCGGTCCGTTCACCTCTTCCGCAGTGTATTGCTTCACGGGACCCGTCGGAATGATGGCACCACTTCTGACATAGAGCGGCGTCGTTTCAAGATCCACGTCACGTGTCACTTCCCTTCCGCCCTGCAGTTTTTCCCTCGTCCAAAAATCATACCAATGTCCCTCCGGGAGATAGACTTCTCGAGATGTGGCGCCTTTTTCGAAGACGGGAGCGACGAGGATATCCCGCCCCCACAGATACTCGTCGTCACGGAGAACCCCACGGGGGTCGTCCGAGTAATGGAGCCAAAGAGGCCGCATGAGCGGCATGCCGGTGTCCGTCGCTTCACGGGCGGCTGAATAGATGTATGGCAGCATGCGGTAACGGAGTTCAAGATACTTCCTGCAGATGGGCTCCACAGTAGGGTTGCTGAGTTGACTCACCTGTATGGGCGTTTTACCCTCCGGGCTGCGCTGTTCCATTTCATCCGGACCCAACACGCCCGTATTCCAACCCCACGGAAGATGCGTGTACCAGGTTCTGCCATGTGCTCGGAACAGCGGGCTGAAGGACATGAACTGAAACCATCGGAGGTAAAGCTCAGCGGTGTACTCTTTGGTGGGGTAAAAGCCCCCGATGTCAGTGCCCCAATAGGGGACTCCGCTCAAACCGGTATTGAGGGCGATGGGCAACTGATTTCTCAAAGTTTGCCATGTTGACTCGTGGTCTCCTGACCAGGTCCAGCCTCCATGGCGCTGCATGCCGGCATAGCCCGTGCGATGCAACGCGTAGGGCCGCTGGTTGGGGCGCTCCACTTGTGGCCCCTCCCAGTACATCTGAATCCGCGCCAGCCGTGACTGGACCGGGAGGTTTTCGCCAGCATCGGGCCACCACCCATCGATACCCAGTGGATAAAAGGGACGATGCCGACTCCAATAATGCCGCACCGCGTGGTCATCTGGCTTCCCGCTCTGATCGTGCACGGAGCCATACAGGCGGCGGGGGGGAAAGGTTGCGTGAAGAACGACGCGGAAGTTCAGCTGCTTGAGTGTTTGGATCTGTTCCTTCGGATTCGAGAAAACGTGAGGGTTGAATTCGAGGGAGTCGTGTCCCAAGTTCCAGCCCGAGGGACACCAGCCTGTACCAAGGTAAATCAAAGCGTCACATGGCAGCTTCTTTTCACGAAAACTCTCTGCCACCCACAGGACTTCCGCAAAGTCTTTGAGTGTGCGATGAGACTGCTGATATCCCAAAGCCCAAAGCGGGGGCATGCTCGGGTGACCGGTGAGATCGGCATATTCGCTCATGAGTTCTGTCGGCTGTCCAAGCACGATAAAGAAATCGAGCGGTAACAAGTCGGCCTCGGGCTGCGGCGTGAACTTTCCGCTTTCCCGGGAAAGATCAATCCTTCCCTCAGGCCGATGAAAGAAGAGGCCCCAGCCGGCAGCGCTGACCAGCCAGGGAATGGGCATACGTCCCGCAAAGGTCCTGAGCTGGTAGGCGCCGTGGCGATTGACCATGGGGTAGGCATGGCCCCGGCGGTTGAACTGCGGCCCGCCCATCCCCAGGCCGAAAAGGGGATGCTCGCCAAGCGCAAATGAGAGCGAGCCACTCTGCGCATCGATTCGGATCTCCTGCCGCAATTCTCCCTGTGAATCCTCGACACGGAGAGCCAACGGTGCGGTTGTCACCCGAACAGAGTTGCCGCCCATACGAAACACATCTGAGTACCCTTCCAGTGCCGAGCGCGAAACATAGCTTGGGTCCGGCCAATTCCGATCCACCAAAACCGGCTCGCTCGGCACAGGCTGGGCAGTCAGGCTGCTGTCCAGGGGGGTGAAGCTGACGCGGAGCGTTTTCTCATTCACCTTCGTGAGGCTAAGCTCAACCGGAGTTCCCCCTATCTCGAGTGGCGGCATCTTGGCCACCGATTGGGCGAAACTGCACATCACGGCAAAGGCGGCTCCACAGATGAACTTCAGTCCGAAAAAAACAGCATCTTCCGCTTTTCGAATCAACATCATTCCGCACCTCCATCTGTTACGCTTCCTGGAAAGCAAGGAAAGACTTCCCTGCAACCTCCAAGAGATTGGCAAAGGGTAGAGCCTGAGGTGAACTTCTTTCTAAGGTACGGAAATTGGGTAGCATTTCATCGAAGTCCCTCCCTCTGTAAAAAATTACCCAATTATAATCTGTTCACCAGCGAAATCGGAATGCTCTTTTTTAGATTACCACTCCGGATGCCATACGTAGGCAGATTCACTCCCCCGTCGGCACCAGCCGCTTGTATTTTGAATTACTGAAAAATCAGCGCTACCTCGATGTTGTCAATCTAAGCTGCAGCGTGACGGATGTCTCAATTCATGAGGACGAGGCATTTCAGGCCCATTGCATCTCGCGCAGATCCTCCCTTTGGGTTAGGATGTTAATTCGTCCGGCCGGAACAGTAAACGGCACGTGATCTGCGAGCAAATATGCCCTTCGCATCGGAACAATTGAAGACCCTCATCCTGAGCTGGCTGCCACTGGCCCTTGGCCTTGCTTTCACCACATACCCGGCTTTGTCTCAATCAACCCCTTCTGAGGAGTCGGTCCAGCTCCGGGGAGTACCTCTTGGCCAAGTTGTCGTCCAGGATCAATTCTGGAGTCCCCGCGTGGAGACCAACCGGAGACGTAGTCTGGAACATCAGTACCAGCAGTGTGTCGACACGGGTCGGATCGCCAATTTCGAGGTTGCTGCCGGGTTAAAGGATGGTCAGTTCCAGGGACGCTTTTACAATGATTCGGACGTGTATAAGTGGATTGAAGGTGCTTCCTATTCACTGACCACCCATCCGGATCGGGAACTGGAGAAGAAGTTGCACGAGGTCATTGCCAAGATCGCTGCCGCCCAGGAAGAGTCCGGTTATCTCAACACTTTCTTTCAGCTGGTGGACCCTTCCGCCAAGTGGACCAGTCTGGGGCGCCTGCACGAACTCTACTGTGCTGGACATCTTATCGAAGCCGCCGTGGCGCATCATGAAGCCACGGGGAAGCGCTCCTTGCTGGACGTGGCCATCAGATTTGCCGATCACATTGACTCCATTTTCGGAGCAGGCAAGCGGGACGGCACCGGGGGCCACGAGGAGATCGAGCTGGCTCTGATCAAGCTGTTCCGGGTGACGGGTGAGGAAAAATATCTGCGCCTGGCCGGGTTTTTCCTGGACCAGCGCGGTCAATCGCCCTCCTTTTTCCAGCGGGAATATGAGCGGTTGAAGGTACGTCCCTCCAAACCTTTTTCGTTCAAGGGAGAGATCCTCAATTCCCGCATCATCACCGAACAGCGATTCATGCAAGACAGTAAGTTTGACACGCGCTACACACAGGATCATCTGCCAGTTCGTGAGCAGAGCACGGTGGAAGGGCACGCCGTCAGGGCCATGTATCTCTTTTCCGGCATGGCGGACGTGGCCTATGAGACGGGCGACACCGGTCTTCTGGCGGCGCTGCGCCACCTGCACCACAACGTCACCCAGCGCCGCATGTATGTGACGGGCGGCATCGGGCCGTCCAAGAACAATGAGGGGTTCACCGGGGATTATGATCTTCCCAACGATACCGCCTATCAGGAGACCTGCGCCTCGGTCGGAATGATCTTCTGGAATTACCGAATGCTCAACATGACCGGAGACGGCCGCTACGCAGACGTCATGGAGAGAGCACTCTACAACGGCATGCTGGCGGGAATATCCCTGTCCGGGGACCGCTTCTTCTATATCAACCCGCTTTACAGTTCCGGAAAGGAAGATGCCAGGGTGAGCCGGGGGCGGTTTTCCCTCAGGCGCCAGGCATGGTTTGACACGGCCTGCTGTCCCACCAACCTGGCCCGATTGTTTCCCTCCCTGGGGAAATACATTTACAGCCGGTCCGAAGACAACTTGTGGGTCAACCTTTACATTGGCAGTCGCCTCACCACCGAAGTGGCTGGCCAAACAGTCCTGTTGGAGCAGCAGAGCCGTTATCCCTGGGACGGCAGGATGATGTTTCGGGTGAAGGGCCGCAGCCAGAGACGATTCTCTCTGAATCTGCGCATACCGGGCTGGGCACGAACTTGGGCCATCCGGGTCAATGAAGCAACGGTCTCTCCGCCGATGCTAAAAGGATATGCCCGGCTACAGAGGGCCTGGAAGGATGGGGATACGGTCGAGCTGACATTGCCCATGCCGGTTGAGCGTGTGGTGGCACACCCCCTGGTGGTGCAAAATCGAGGCAAGGTGGTGTTGCGCCGGGGACCGCTGGTGTATTGTCTGGAGCAAAGGGACCATGAAGTGGATCTTGATGAAATTGTCCTGCCGCTCTCGACGCGGCTGGAGACTCATTTCGAGCCCGGGCTGCTCGGGGGAGTCTCCGTGATCAGCGGATCTGCCCGTACTCGGGGACAGAGCCAAGGACAGGATCAGCTGTATCGACCGTTGTCGGACGAGACCCCGAAAGAAATCAGGATCAAAGCCATTCCCTACTATGCCTGGGCCAACCGGCAGCAGGGTAAAATGACGGTCTGGGTCGATTCCAGCCCCTGAGATCCCGGATTTCAGGACTTGGATGTGTCGTAGGCAACAGCCAGAGCCGAAGGAGATTCAAGCATGATTTTGAGACGGGCAGAGATTCTGATGGGGTCGACGCTTCTCGGTCTTTCCCTGTGGACCTCCGGTTGTACCTCCGAGCCTGTAGTCGAAGAAGAGGTGGCCTTCTCAGACCCAGTTGTGGAGTTCAAACGCGAACCCGGCAAACTTCACATCCGCATCGGGGGAAAGCCCTTTGCCACCTATGTCTATTTCTGAATCTTGTCGGCGTAGGTATTGAAATTTTTGGAAGGCGTTCTTGTTATACTCGATCCATGGACCCGAGGTTGTAAGCTATATGGATTAACGAGCTCGATCCTGAATAGGCAGTTCCATGTATCCGGCGATCTTCCTGGCCAGCCGCCGGGCCCTCCATGGAAAGCTGAATTCCTTAACGGAGATCACGTCATCCCCGCAGACAATGTCGACTTTAATATAACCTAAATTGAGCGATTTCCCGAATCTTAGCCGGAGATGACCCTCAATGAAACCCTTTTGTCGAAGACGAGGGTCTCGAAAGGCTCGGATTCGCGCTCAAACAACAAGCAAAGGATCTGAAGCCCGCCAATGTAAAGATCACGCCGGGTGCCTCCGGTGGCCGTCCGAGGCTGGCCCACGCCACGACCTAGAGCCTAAAAAATGGGGCTCCTGGGGTTGGATTTGAACCTACTGGACAGGTCCCACGTAGCGATCAAGCCACGTAAGTATTTTCGCCATTGCCTGGTTCTTCCGCGTGGTGAATACGACATGCCCGGTCTCATAAAGGATGTGTTCTTTGTGCTCCTCCGGCGTGCCCAAGAGTTTGAACATGGGTTCTTGGTTCCTCTCAACCGGAAAAATGGCGTCATGTGCGCCGTTGAGCATCAAGACCGGAACATCTACGTGCGGAGCAAAGTTGATCTCACTAACTTCTGGACGTGCCCGGAGGTAAGGAAATCCTCCGTCTAGAAGAACGCCCACTTTGAAACGATCCTCCAGTGCCAGGACGATAGACCCGAGGCGGCCTCCCCAGCTGAATCCGTAGTAGACGATGTTGTCGGCATCGATATCCTCTCGAGCCATTAGATAATCCACAGAACGCCTTACATCGTTGACCAATTGAAGTACAAAATCCGCATACGAACGTGTTGGATTTGGAAAGCTGTCTTTAATGCCATGATTCCGCTCATAGGTGCCCTTGTAGATGGGATACATGACAGCCCGCCCGCTCTTGACAATAAAGTCGATGATGCGCATCCGCAGGGCCTCGCTGGAGCGTTGTAGAATGGCACTTGAGCCAGGGAAGTAAATGACGGTCTGATAAGGGGAATCGACATTCCGAGGGATGAACAAGTATGCGATTAGACGCTCGTTTCCGTACGCAGCATTGAAGGTAACCTTTTCCTGCCGCCAGTATTGAGAGCTATCCTCAACCGATTCAACTATCGCTTCCAGGGGCGTCGGATCGTACGAGTACTGGCTCTTGTAGACTTGAAAAATTTCATCTGATACGGGTTCCTCCTTGCTGTAATCGCGAGTCGCGCGATCAAGGGCAAGCAGTAGCCCCTGGGGAATCTCTTCGTCCCCCAAGTACTGGACACACCGGAACCCATTGGCGGGAGACCGATCAAACGGGAGGCGGGTATCAGGTTCGTAGAAAAGGTAGATTGGGTCGTTCCACCCGCCTCCGAGGATGTACCGCGCGCTCCCTGTGGCGTTCCAGCACCACTCCTTCACATTTCCAGCCATGTCATACGTTCCGTGCGGGCCAGCTGGATGACTTCCCACAGGGGCGGGTCCCTCACCTCCAAAGTTGCTAAAAGGGACAATGTACGCTGCAAGCTTTGGAGCTGTGGCGCCGGCCCAGTGGTAAACGGTCGGCAAACTCTTGCCGGCGAATTCAGAGAAGGCGGCGGCCTCATACCAGCTAACTCCTGACACGGGATACTCATCTTTCCCCTTCGGGTACGTCCCCCCCTCCCAAGTCGATGGCCCCGGTCGGCCCGTCCGGTCGCGAAACTTTGACATAGCCTGCTCCCAGCTGAGGACGCGGCCCTCATGCACAAATTCATGTTTCCAATACTCGCGGTTCTCATATCCACCGCTATCGACAAAACCCTTGAATTGTCTATTCGTGACCTCGTATTTATCGATCAGATAGGCAGGCGTAGGAATACTTTCAAAACCGTCGAATCCGGTCAAGGTCACTTCAAGATCCGAAGCTGGGATCCGTACCATCCGCGGCGGAATGGTGCCCTCCTCATGCAATTCGAGACTGAGTCTTTGAACTCTCCCAGGTAGCGAGGAACGATCGAAAAAAAGTCCTTCAAAAGCTTCAAATCCCTGCTTCTCCACTCTTAGTCGAAAGGGCCCCGCCGGGAGCTTCCTGGTGTCGATAGGAGAGCGCCCAAGATACTCCCATTCTGTACTAGCAGCTGAATATCCTTTGAAGAATAGGTCTACGTTGTCGGGAGAGGTTGTGATCGAAAGATGTTGGGAGGTGAGGGGCCAAAGCTCAACTAGAGTGGGATCTGTCGGGATGTACCTTTCCGCTTGCTGGTACAAAGAGAATGCGGCCACATAATCGTCCTCACCAATGAGCCGCTTGATCTCCGGGATCGCTTCTTCCCTGGCCCAGCGTTTTTGGGCAGCACGGTTGAAAAACCAGTAGCCGAAGAGGAGTCCCACAACAAGGATGAGAACGATAAGGAATGCTATGCGTGGCCGGCGGACGGTTTGCAAGAGGGCATTCAGAAGTTGATCCGTGGGTGCACTTAACTTGGCTCGACATTCGTCTAGGTTTTTGCTTAGCTCAGAGATGGATTGATAACGCTGTCGGGGTTCTTTGGCCAGCATCTTCATGACCGTGTCCTGGAGAAGTGGAGTAACCTCATCCATGTAGCGAGCTAATGGATGTGGATCTTCTTTAAGGATGCTGCTGGCGGTATCTACCGGTTGAGATTTCTTGAAAGGGTCCACTCCTGAGAGCATCTCGTACAGCACTATGCCAAAGGAGAAGATGTCCGAGCGAGTATCCACGTCTTCGCCACGCAATTGCTCAGGAGACATATAAGCCAGTGTGCCCAACGTGACACCCGTTTTGGTCAGACTGGCGGTCAGGGTCTTCTCCTGACTGTCCAGTCCCTCTACTGGAGTCAGCCGCTTGGCCAGTCCAAAATCCATGACTTTGACGTGACCTTGCGGCGTGAGCATGATGTTGGCGGGTTTTAAATCACGGTGCACAATGTTCTGTTTGTGTGCCGCTTCCAGGGCTTCGGCAATCTCCGTTGCTTTTTGGAGGACATCCTTCAAAGGCAATGGTCCGTCGGCGAGCTTCTCCTTCAGGGTTTCTCCTTGCACGTACTCCATCGAGATGAAGTCGTTTCCCTCAGCTTCCCCGACCTCGTGAATGTGACAGATAAAAGGATGATCCAAGGCCGCAGCCGACTTGGCTTCACGCAAGAAACGCTTTTTTGCCGTGGGGTCTTCCTGCAGAAACTCGGGCAAGAACTTCAGGGCGACTTTGCGGTCCAGTGAGGTATCGTGAGCCAGGAAGACTTCTCCCATGCCCCCTTCGCCGAGTTTCTCCAGGATTTTGTAGTGGCTAATGGTCTTTCCGACCATGAAGTCGCCTTTCCTCGATTGGGTAGAAGAAATTTCCCCTAAATGATAAGCCTACAGGGAGTTGAATGCAATCTTGAGTGGATTTATGTTAAATGGGACGAACAGATGGGGCCATTCTACCCACAATATTCAGCCTGAAAGTAGCAGTCACTCTCCCCTTCGGCACCACGCGCTTGAGTTCTTGGAACCAGTTGAGGACGACGGTGATGGCTTGAGCGGCACCCGTCATCACTTTCAAAACCGGAACGGGTCAGCTCTGGATCGACCAACGGGCTTGACGCAGAACGGCTCGCGGCAGGTTGTCCGTCATGTTGTACCAAGCTTCATCGCGGCTGCTGGTGTCGTAATGGGCTAAGTCACCGCGCGGGCTTCCCCTCAACTCGTACCACACCGTCAAAAGCGAGCCGTCGGCGAGCTCCACCGTCGAGGGATAGCCCAGATCGCTCGAAGTCCCGTCCCCGGAAATGATCATGGCGTTGGACCACGTCCGGCCATGGTCTTTGCTCAAGCGTGCCTGGTTGCCAAGCGGCTGGCGGCGGTGCCCGTAGCTCATCAGCAGCCGCCCGTCGCGCAGCCGCAGCAGGTGAGAAGGAAAACCCCACACCCCGATCGGATGTGGCGTCGACCAAGTTCTGCCGGCATCGTGGGACTCACTCTGAAGCGTTTCCCGTTCATTGACTTTGTTGTGATTGCGGATCTGGGCAACGATGCTGTGGTCGGCGGCTTCTACGGCGTGCAACTCGTGATAGTTGTCTAGGCTCTCACCGGGGCGCGTCGGAATGTCCGCGAGCCAGCGCCAGCTCTGTCCATCATCCGTTGACTCACACACACCAATCTGTCCAGCCCTCTGACCGCTCCGACCGTACCAGAACATCTTGCCGGCGTACAGCAGACGGCCGTCGGAAAGCTGAATCGGCCCGTGGGGACTGTTCACTGGACAGCGATAGCGTGCCGACCACGACTGTCCCCCGTCGGTCGAGCGGATCATCCAACTGCCTAGCTCGATTTCCCGTTGTGCCGGGTCAAGCCGACGGTGCGCTGCCTGCCAACGGCGAAGCTTTTCCTCCGGCCAGGCCTTTTCTGTTCCCGGTTTCATCTCCGTCGCTGCTTTGAGTCTCGATTCGTAGGCCACTGAAGTGAAAGTGGTCACCAACAGTGAGCCCCTACTCGTTTCCACCACACCGGTGTCGCGATCATCGATGGGGCCGTCAATCAACACCCGCGGAAAGCTCCAAGTGCGGCCTTCGTCCTTCGAACGCATCAGTTCAACTCGCCCGAACGGACACACGTGGGCCTCTCGTCCCCCGGAGCACACCACCAGCAGTTCGCCGCTGCGCCGGCGCGCTACTGTCGGCCAGCCGTGATACAGGGAAGGCTGCTGACTGATAACAGTTGTGGTTTCAACGGCGGCACGCGGGGCGGCATGGGCTCGCCGGTTCATGGTGAACACAAGCCCGGTTGCAGCAGCACAGCTCCTACTCAACATCCTCCGTCGACTGATTAAATCTGGCATCAACTTCTCCTCGGATCCAGCCCGAATCCACGACGATAACGCTATTATCTATCGGCTCCGGCCCTTGGGCTCCAACTCAGCAATGTCGAAGCGGTAGAAGGTAATCTCGCCGTAACTGGGAGCCGCGCCCTTGGCTGTTTCTACCAACAGGCCGATTGTGCCGTCGGCCAGACGTTGTAGAACCGAGTAGGCGGCAAATCCGCTGTTGGATTGAACCGGATTGATGAAAGTCTTGCCTTCGTCGTAGCTGCTCCAGACCGTGATATTGTTGCGGTTGAGTCCGTTTTCACCGCGCGCCCCAGAGAAAAGGATCCGATCTTTTTCGTGCCTGGCGCGTTTGGCGGAGTAGCGGACCATCGAGCCATCTACTTGTGTAATGGGGATATCGTCCGGATTGTCGGGTCCCCACGTGACTCCACCATCTGTGCTGATATGGCGGCGGCGGAAATTGCCGTCATTTTGCCGCGCGTCCAGCAACACTCTGCCGTCGGTTAGCTCGACGGCTTCATCCTCGTTGGCATCAGGTCCAGGTGTCACGTTGCCGACTTGCCAGGTGTTACCGTGGTCGTCGGAATAAAAGACAAACGGCTCGACAGTAGCTGGTCCTTCTAGTGTGCTGGAACCGCTCCGCTTGGCCGGAATGATCAGACGGCCGTTGCGCGACGCCTCTTCATCCTGCCATTGGAGTTGGATGCCGTTCCCCGGACCGGGTTCGGCTTGCCGCCAATAGAGTCCATCGCTGGTTTCGTGCGGCTCGTCCGGATACACAACTTGTTTGCGATCCGACCATGTCTTGCCATTATCGGTACTGCAACGGACCCACACAACCTGGTTACCGTCATCGGGGTCCGCACTTTGGCCGTGTTTCACGGTACGCGGCCCAAGGTCCGGCCATTGCCCGTAGAACAAGAAGACCGTCTTGGTCTCCGCATCGAGCACCGGCGTCGGGTCACCGAAGTCGACCAAATCACCGTTGGGACGGAATCCAGAATCGATCACGACCATCGGCTGCCAGGTTCGGCCGTTGTCGGTGCTCCGCCGCATGACCAAATCGATGGGGGCGTTCTCATCGCGACGCGGGTCACTGCCGTCTCCGCGCCGCCCTTCGGCAAAGGCCAATACCGAACCGTCCTGCGCGACGATCATGCCCGGAATGCGAAATGTGTGGTAGCGGTCCTTCTGGGTGACATAGCTTCCCTTGGGGGAAACAAATGGTTCCGTAACCGAAATAACTTCGGCGGCTGCCTGGAAATGTGAGATCCACGTCGCCAGAAAGACCAGGGTCACGATACCAGGAACATGTGTACTCGATCGCGTCCCACCCTCGCCGAGCTGGTCTATAATCTTGTCGTGCGAAATGATCAGGTCGACCATCGGACCCTCCCCAGGCCGCAAAATCTTTTCTAATAATAGGCTTACAGGGAGTGGAAGGCAATTAGAATCAGAGGGAGGATCTTAGCCGATATATCGGAAGTTCGAAGCGCACTGGGGGTATTCTGCCCACAATATTTGAGCAGGTGTCACTACCTGTGGGCACCAGGCGCTGGAGTTCTCAAACTAGCCTAACTTCCGCAGTTGAGGACGGCCTTGATGCGCTTTTTTCAAAACCTTCTTGGCAGTGCCGCCTTGGATAGCAACCGCCTGTCAGTCCGCGATCTCTGGCACATCGTACCCAGGTGCGAGACGAACCTGATCCTGGCCGAGTAAACAGGCGATATTAGGAGAGTGCCTGGAAAATTGTTAGACGCATGCCGCAGCCAGCCTGTCGAAAATTTCTGACCAGTCAGACGGACGAGTGCGGCAGGGGCGAGGTGTACAATGAATTCCCTTGTGCTAGGCTAGCGCTAGGACATGATGTAAGAGTGGGATGACTCCACTTCCTCCAACTGAGGAGGTACTTTATGCCAACCAGAACGATTATCGCCATGTTACTGGCAATACTAATGCCCTTCACTGCCTATGCGCAGGACGTTAATTCAAAGTTGATAGAAGCAGCACGTGCCGGTCAAACTGAGGAAGTCCAGGCTTTGTTGGATGCGGGCGCAGACGTGAATGGAAAGGACAAGGATGGACAAACCGCTTTGATGTGGGTGGCATTTATGGGACACACCGAAATCGAGTTGCGCAGGAAGTCTGGAACTGAGCTATCAGCTTGGGATCAATATTTGCAAGTGAGAAGCCGGTTCTATTACCTCGACCAACAAGATTTCAATGATATTTCTTGTAAGGTGGAGGCTCCTACGCTTACAAACCTTATAAGCCAGGCACAATTGGCACTGACATTATTTAAAGACAATTTGGAAATCCAAGATAACTTGTCAGACTTTAGGTTAAACTTTAATAAGAGTACCGGACTCCTTATAGACTCACCAAAGCTTGATGTAAAAATCACATCAGAAAGCGGCATGCCAGATCCGGCAAGGTTAAGATCTGAAATTCAAAGCCTGAAAACTCATTTTAAACGATTACTTGACAGTGTAGAGGCAATGTTAAGAAGTATATTTGTGTTCTATACGTTTCCAAAGAAGCAAGATGAAATAACTCAGGTCGTCGAAGATAACGGTGTATACACATTCATTTACAGGAAAGAAGGAATTGAGGTTATAGAAATCTATTCCGGCAATCAAATTGAAAGGAAACAAACAGAAATGGGTGGCGAAATACTTTCAAAGGAGAACCATGTAAAAACCGCTGACGGCAAACTGATCCTGACAGATGCTAATATGAGCATTAATCAACCCATGGTCAACGTAGAAACGAACGTTTCAGTGTCCTACCAAGAAATAGGTTCTATTGTCTTTCCAAGTCATATAGTTAGCCATTCTAAACAGTCAATTCAAGGTATGCGTACAGAGACCCAAATAGATATTTACCTTAAAGATTGTAAAGCCTATTGATTCCCCCCCCCTAAATCTGTAGACCAGCTATTTTATGACCAAGATGACCAATTCAGGATCCGGCAATTTGTTCCGAGTGGAGCAGGTAGATCACATCGAAGTGTTTGTGCCGAACCGTTACGAGGCGGCCGAGTGGTACGGGAAAGTCCTGGGACTGGAGATAGTTCTGAGTTACGAGCAGTGGGCAGAAGATTCCCGCGGACCGCTCATGATTTCCAGTGATAACGGGAATACCAAGCTAGCGTTGTTTGAAGGCCAACCTCAGGGGTCGAGAGAAACGGCCGGCTTCCACCGGGTCGCCTTTCGGGTCGATGCTGCAAGCTTTTTTGAATTCGTCAAGAGACTCGCCGACTTGCACCTCAAGGATCACCGCGGCCGACTCGTAACATCCCAGGCAGTGGTTGACCACCAGAAGGCGTACTCGATTTATTTCTGTGATCCCTACGGTCATCGTTTGGAGGTAACGACCTACGATTACGATGAGATAAAGAGGGCACTGCAGAGGCGCGCGACCGAGAATATGAGACTTTAGCCCCAGGGAGGTGTGAGATGAAGGTGTACAGCTCCCCAAATCTGGCGATGGTTGGCCATTTCAAGAATGTCCTCGAAATGTACAGTATCGCCTGTGATATCCGCGGCGAATACAGGTGCGCAGCGGCCGGTGAAATTCCACCGATCGAGTGTTGGCCGGAACTATGGGTCGTGGAAGAATCGCAAGCCGAACAAGCAAGGCAGATAATAAGGGAGGCCTTGGAGCCTACCGAAAATGACCCTGGCCTCTGGAAATGTCCAAGTTGCGACGAGGAAGTGGAGGGTCAATTCACCGAGTGCTGGAATTGCGGAACGAATCGTCCTGACGACGAAGACACCTTCCAAGGAGCTACGAAGTTCGGGCAACGTGGTGAAGTGCGGTAAGTGTTTTAGGTGCAATAGATTGTAGTCTTCGCCCGCTTAATCGAGCTCCTTGTCTTCGCGCGGCCGCGAAGCGGCATAATGACGCTAACAAGCGGCTGCACGGGACGCTACCGCTGTGGCGTAAATTCAGGGATTGGTGAACAAGACAAAGTTTCGTGGACATTACTTCTGTTTTTTTATAGCTTCAATGATAGAAAGCAAAATATTTAGATCATTTAACGTCTGCATCAGCGGCCTTGACCAACACTAAAATTGGTAAAAGCCACTGGTTTACAATCTGCTGAAAACCTACGGCCTTTTATGTATTGATACTAAAAGTTTGCAACTTTTGTGTTCCGTGCGAGAAGTGTTCCATTAAGTCCATTAAGTAAGGAGAACAAGTCATGTCTATTAACGATGGGAATATCGTACTTAGGGCCTGCGCATAAATAATTCGGCATTTTGCGGTGTTCAGTTCGGGCCAATGGTGTAGTTCCATGCGGGAAGTTCTGAGTGGTTCGATATTGGAATCTCTTTGAACAGACGATCGGGCAGCTTCTTGCCTTTGGCGTACTTGCGTTCATTGAGAAGCGCTGTCACTTTGAGACCGGTTTTCGTGGTCGTGCCTTGAATGTACTGAATCATGGTGTCCAGAGATCGGAGCGGGTGGCCGGCCCACTCCATGCTGATGAAACTGAACAGCCGATGCTCGACCGGATTCCACTTGGAGGCGCCGGGAGGGTAGTGGCAGACCGTAACGGTGATGCCATGGCCTCGGGCAATGGTGTGGTACAAGCCGTATTTCCAAAAGCGCGGCCGGTAGCCATTGCTGCCTCCGCTGTCACACAGCAGCAGGATTTCCTTCATGCTGGGGTAGGCGGTCCAGCCCAGTTCAGAGATCCATGTGTCCAGGCAGTCCACCGCAAACTCCGGAGTGTCGGCGGAGAGGCCGATGATGATCGTGCCGCGATTCTGAACCGGCTCGTAAAGCCCGTAGGGGGAAGTGATGGCCGATGCATAACTCCGGAAATCGTGCTGGTTGACGTCTTCAGGCTCTCTGCTCCAGGCCCGTCCCTGGTTTCTGAAGTTGCCGATGAGTTCCTTCTTTTTCATGTCCATGCTCAAGATGGGATAGCTGGCATCCTCGAATCGTTTCCTGAAGTCAGCGATCAGTTCGAATTGTCGGTTGCGCTCCGGATGTTGAGTCTCGGCGATGCTCTTGCGGTTGACTCGAAGCGAGTATTTTTGGTGCTTCAGCAGCTGGCCCACACTATTGGGGCAGATGCTCACTCCATTTTCGTTCATTTCCCGACTGATCGATCGCGTGTCTTTCCGGCTCCACTTCTTGTCACTCATGGAATCGCCGGCCGTGTCCGCTTGCATCAGTTCGTCCAGGAGGGCCATCACGTCGTTTTTTTTTAAGGGAAGGGCGGCCGCCTCCCACTTCTCGGATACGCTCGGCCGTGATGTTGCCCGCCCACAGCTGTCGACGCCCCAGGGCAATGGTCTTCACATTGACTCCTGTAATCCGGGATATCTTCACGTCTCCTCCATGTCCGAGTCTCATCGACTCCAGTCCCAAGTAGAGACGACGCTGCTTTTCGTTGAGAACCGAGAGCAACAAACGCATGCTTTCGCGCATCTCATCGGGCACCTCCTCGATGCCCGCAGATCCCCGCTCGTGGGCCTGTTGGATCACCTCGTAACGCTTCTCCAGTTGGTCCGTACCGCCGGTCGGTGACACATACAGGTACTGATCCGCAAGCTGCTCTCGGCTCAACCGCTTGGCCCCATACAGCTGAGCCAGTGCGTTGTGGACACGGACCTGCAGCAGAGCCTGCAGTTCTGAGGCGAAGCAACCTTGCCTCGAATGCTCCACCAGATAAACGATCGTCTGCCGCAGGGTTCCTTGTCGCGAGAAATGAACTCCGCGCAAGCTCCACAGGCCGTTCTCGTCGTATTCGGCGATCCTGTCCAGGGTCTGATATCGACCTCGATGCGAGTAACTCGCCCGCCCCCCTAATCGCGCCAGCTTGCGGAAAACCGTTATTCTTGACGGTCTTCCTAATGCCTCGGCGATTCTATCCAGCGTCAAAATCCGCTCTTTTTCCAGCCACTCCACCAGTCTCGACGTGTGGTATTGCTCTGGTCGCATTATGACACCTTTAGGCACATAGAATGGACATCATGCCCAATGGTTTCATAATGAGCCCTAAGTTGTCACCCTCAGTTCAATCCAATATTCATGCTGGTAATGGCAGAGCGCCAACGGAAACCTAACCCGGCATAACGATACTGTAGTGCATAACAAATGCCTAATTATTTATGCGCAGCCCCTTAGCCCAGGAGAGGGCAAGATAGTTCCAGTGCCAGGTCACAAGGTAACGCATAAGGTGGTTGGTGCAGACACTGATGGCGCGTATTCACTGTTGGAAGTTGAGCTAGTCGGTGACGGACCGCCACAACACATACACAAAACCGAGGATGAAGCCTTCTATGTCTTAGAGGGAGAGATTAACGTCCTGGTGGGAGAACGCACTATTAGAGCGACAGCGGGTTCTTTCGTACTCATCCCCAGGGGAACGGTTCACACCTTTTCTCGGATCGGGCAGGAGCCTGCCAAGTTACTCGCCATCTTTTCTCCAGCAGGATTTGAGCAGTTCTTTGATGAAGCGGTTGATCTGGATGTTACGGACACAGAAGCTTACGTTGCCAAAGCCAAAGCCTTAGCCGAGAAGTACAACATGGAGATAGTGGGACCACCGCTGGAGCCTTAGGCGAAAAACCCGGATTACCATAAGGCTCGACGATGACGTACTGGCTTGGTTCAAGCAGCAAGTCCATGAAGCCGGTGGAGGGAACTACCAGACCCTGATTAATTCAGCACTCCGTCAGTATATCCAGCAAAGCCGAGAGCCCCTTGAGGAGACGCTGCGACGAGTCATCCGCGAGGAACTGAAGCACGCCGGCTAACAAGCGGCTCCAGCGGAGCGCGCCCACGCACGGCATTTTCTAAACACAGTAAAACCGGGTCTCTTGCGCGCTCGTTTTCACCGATTCTTGCAAAACCGTTCAGATTGATTTTAAATGAGGCAACGAATCACCTGTCGAATAGATTTTTGTGTGAGGCAACGGGTATCCGAGAATAGCAGGAGCCATTCTTCGGGTTTCACATAAAACTAATCAGTTGACATTGCCTTTCCCAGCATAAGGATTTAGCATCTAAGCAGGAAATTCTCTCGCAAGCTGGAGGAAAGTGTTGGTTGGTAAGACCATCTCTCATTACCGCATCCTGGAAAAACTCGGCGAAGGCGGCATGGGTGAGGTCTACCTGGCCCAAGACACCAAGCTCAAGCGCCAGGTGGCTCTCAAGGTGTTGCCCGAGTCCCTACGCCATGACCCCCAGCGGCTGCGGCGTTTCCAGACGGAAGCGGAAGCAGCGGCCAAGCTGAACCACCCCAACATCGCCCATGTGTACACGGTGGAGGAGGACCAGGGCACCCGCCTCATCACGATGGAGTATGTGGAAGGGCAGCCGCTGAAGGAGCTCATCCCAGAGGATGGCCTGGACCTCGACACTTTCTTTGCCTGGTTTATTCCCCTGGCCGATGCCTTGACTCAAGCTCATGAGAAAGGCGTGAGGCATAGGGACATCAAGCCCGGCAACATCATGATGACACCGCAGAGGGTGCCGAAGATCCTGGACTTCGGACTGGCACAGATCATTAGTCCTGAGGTGAAGGAGGATAGTGCTACTTGGAGGCAGACGCTAACCGAACCAGGCGCGATCCTGGGCACAGCCGCCTATATGTCGCCAGAGCAGGCTGAAGGGAAAGCGGCAGACCACCGCAGTGATATCTTTAGCTTTGGTGTGGTGATGTACGAGGCCTTGACGGGGCAACGACCCTTCAAGGGCGAAACCTATGCGTCCACAGTTGGCAGCATTCTCAAGGAGGAGCCTGAGCCAATCAAGGTGCTTAAACCAGAGATGCCCTACCTCTTGGGGCACGCCGTCAACAAGTGCCTGCGGAAGAACCTTCGTCGACGTTACCAGTCCATGCTGGAAGTACGGAATGATCTGGAAGCGGTGAAAGCCGAGGTTGATGCGGGTGTGATTGTGGGGCTGGGAACCGAAGCTGCTGGCGCGTCGGCCCTCGTCTCCCGCTGGCGATGGCCAGTATGGGTTGGCACGGCGGTGCTGTTGGCCACCATCGTTGCATGGGCTACCTGGATCCTGGGGCGGATGTCCGCTCGCCCTGAACTGCCCTTGTTGAAATTCCAGCTTGCCTTGGTGGATCAGGCAACCGATATTGCCGCCATCTCGCCAGACGGTATGATGGTGGCCTACAGGGACCGCGGCCGGTTGTGGATCCGGGATCTGGATAAGGTCAAACCCCGGGAGATCCCGGTCACGGACGGCGTCTACAACCTGTTTTGGTCACCCACCAGCGACTTCATAGGATACGCTGTGGGAAATACCCTTTGGAAAGTTTCGGCGCAAGGGGGACCAAGCACCCAACTGTGTGAACTGCCAGGTTTGTTGGGGGGTGCCACCTGGGGACAAGAGGGGACCATTGTCTTAGCCGCAAGTTCGGGTGAACTGTTTGCGGTTTCGGCCCAGGGTGGTGAGCCTCAATTGCTCATGAAGCCCGACTCCAGCAAAGGAAATTTAGCCTTTCACACCCCCCACTTATTACCCGATGGACAGAGCCTACTGTTCAGTATTGTAAAGGACGATAATGCTTGGGAAATCGTCACCCGGTCTGGGGAGACCACGAAACGTCTCATTCATCATGTTGGGGAACGGATAGGCTGGCCTACTTACTCATCCACGGGACATATTCTCTACCAACGCGGATGGCCCATTAGCCATGGCGTTTGGGCGGTGCCCTTCTCCCTTTCCACCCTGAGGGTGACTGGCGACCCCTTTGTGGTGGCCCCAGATGGTGCCTTTCCCAGCGTCTCTTCTAGTGGAACGCTTTTGTATGAGTCGCCATCGACGACTGGGGGCAGCCAGCAGCTGGTGTGGGCAGACCGCAGCGGCCGGGTTGAAGGCTCCATCGGCCAGTCGCATGAGCAAATTCTTGGGCTGGCCCTCTCCCCCGGTTACAGGCGGGTTGCGGTTAGTGGGGTGGAAAATGGCAACGCCGACATCTGGATTCACGACATAACCCGTAGCACCAAGACCCGACTGACTTTTGATCCTGCTGTTGACTATCAGCCGGTTTGGTCCCCTTCGGCTGACCAGATTGTGTTTTCATCCTTACGCAGCGGTTCTGGCGACATCTTCATCAAAGCCGCTGACGGGAGTGGTGCGGTCCAACCCCTGGTGCGTGGGCCGCTGGTGGAAGGCGCTTCTCAGTGGTCCCAAGACGGGCGATACCTGGTTTACCATGTCATTGATCCGATCCATCGCGATCTGTGGTATGTGCCTTTGACGGGCGACAGGCAAGCCGTGGCCCTCCTGCAAACCCCCTTTGACGAACTCCTGGCGCAGATATCCCCCGATGGCCGGTATGTGGCCTACCAGTCCAATGAATCGGGACGCTGGGAGGTATACGTAAAGCCCTTTCCCCGTGGCGAGGGTAAATGGCAGGTTTCGGTGAATTCAGCTAATGGAGGTGTACATCCCAAATGGGACCCTCGGGGTAATGAGCTGTTTTATGTGGACGGGAACAATCTGATGGCGGTGCCGGTCCAGACCCGGCCGGGTTTCAGGATGGATATTCCTTACCAGCTTTTCACAGGAGAACAGGTAGGGACATCGTTATCTTCTGATCCGTTTAACCCGATCTATGACGTAGCCCCCGATGGCGAGCGGTTTGTGGTGGTTCAGAACGTGGCCGAAGGCACTACAACGATAACGATTGTACAGAGCTGGTTTGTGGCGTTTGAATAGGGACCCGAGACTTAGAGCGAGTAAAGGAGGAAACCTTATGCGGACGCAAATGTGGATGCTCATCGTCATGTCCTGGTTGGCCGGCACTGCCGAACTGGGGTCGCAGCCCCGGTCGGAACTCGAAATCCAGATTATTTATGACAATACGTCGGCGCGGGAAGATATGGGCGCCGATTGGGGGTTTGCTGCGCTGGTTACATTTCGTGGGCACCGGGTTTTGTTTGACTCGGGCGCTTATCCCGAACTATTTCTGGAAAATCTAAAGAAAATGGGGGTCGACCCAAGCTCGATTGAACACGCCGTCATCTCACACCACCACATGGATCATCGGAGCGGCATTTATCAACTGTATGGACAGAACCCTTCGATGAAGGTGCATTTCCTCGATAACTTCCCGGTTCAAGCCTTTGAGGCAGCAGACACAATCGGCATGGAGCCCCACCGAGTCATGGGTTCCTTCCAAGTCGTGTCGGGCATCTACTCCACCGGGATTATTGAGGGCAGTCCGCCCGAACAGTCGCTCATAATTGAGACCGCCAAAGGTATCGTTTTGCTGACGGGATGCTGTCACCCGGGGGTCGTAAAGATGGTCGAGACGGTTCAAAAGCAACGGGGAAAGGACTCGATTCACCTGTTGATAGGCGGCTTGCACATGTTTATGCAGAATGCCGATCAGATTAAGGCAACGATTGCCCGACTGAAGCAGATGAACGTGGCCACCGTCATACCTGCGCACTGCTCTGGTGATCTGGCCAAGCAATTGTTCCAAGAAGCTTTTGGCAAAGGCTTTGACACCGCTGGGGCCGGCAGACGGATTGCCCCCGATTGAGACCACCCGGAGACAGTGCAGGAGAGCATGGCCCCTGTGTTGTGCCCTACCACAGGCCTATTACTTTCCACCACAAACCACCGATCCCGAGCCAGATAATGATGTTGATGACGCTGATGAGTGCTCCCAGTTTCCACCAAATGCCCATCTCCACGTAGCCAGACCCAAACAGCACAGGTGCGGGCCCCGTACCATAGTGGGTCATGCTGCTGAACAGATTGCTGAAGAAAGCTAATACCAAAGCGGCCAACATGGGTGGTGTACCCACGGCAATGGCAACGGCCAGAAACGCACCGTACATGGAACTGACATGAGCGGTGTTGCTGGCGAAAAAATAGTGGCTGTAAAAATAGACCAAACTCAGAATCAGAAAGGAAGTCACCCAACTGATGCCTGCTACGGCAGCGCCCATCGCCTCACCAAACCAAGGAATTAATCCCAATTCGTTCAGGTAAGTAGCCATCATCACCAGAGCTGCGAACCAAACCAGCGTGTTCCAGGCCCCCTTTTCCTGAAGAATATCGTTCCAGGTCAATGCGCCGCCAAGCAGCAAAACGCCCAAGCCGACAAAAGCCGCAGTGGTACTATGGATACCCAGTTCACTGCCGAAGATCCACAAGAACAACAGTAGAAAGAAAGTACCCAACATCATCCATTCGCTAGGCTTCAACTTCCCCATTTCCACAAGTTGATCCCTAGCAATTTGTGTAGCGCCAGGTGTTTCCTTTATTTCCGGCGGGTAAACTTTGTAGAGAACCCAGGGCACTATAGCCAGGCTGACAAGACCGGGGACAATTGCAGCAAGTGCCCAACCCCCCCAGGTGATTTCAACACCCATGTCCCCGGCCAACTTGGCCGCCAGCGGATTGGCCGCCATGGCTGTTAAAAACATGGCACTGGTGATGACTGTGCCCTGGAAGGAAGTCTTGATCAAAAAAGCACCGATCTTGCGGGCCGTACCATCATCCGGCTCGCTGCCGTAAGATTTTGCGATTGACCTTAGAATTGGGAAGATGACCCCTCCGGCGCGAGCTGTGTTGCTGGGGATGGCTGGGGCTAAGACCAAATCGGTGGCGACCATACTGTAAGCCACACCCAGGGACTTTTTTCCGACAGCCGCCATGAACAAATAAGCGATCCGAGCCCCCAAGCCGGTCTTGATAAAGCCACGAGAGATGAAGAAGGCTATTACAATGAGCCAGATGACGCGGTTGCCAAAACCGCTCAAGGATTCGCTAATAGTGAGAGTGCCTGTGAAGGCGGTAACTGCAATGCCCAACATGGCGACTGCACCCATTGGCAAGGGTTTGGCGATGATACCCACAATTGTGGCCGCAAAGATGGCCAGAAGGTGCCATGCTTTGATGTCCACACCTTCAGGGGCCGGAATGAGCCAAATGACGGTGCCCACAAGCACGGTGACTAACACTGGCACCAGCTTGGCCCCCTCTAAAGACGTCTTAGGTAGACTTGAAGTTTTTTCTTTTGCCGTAATGTTCGCCATGTAAGTTATTTTCAACCCCTTTTTTGGATTTCGAGCCCTCGCCTTTTTCTCCAATCAGACCCTCGTCAAGAATTGCGCGTGAGTGCTGGGTCAAAGGAGAAATTGGGAGGAGTCTACGCAATTGCCAGCCTAAAAGCACGGAGTTTATGTGTATTTATGAACCAGAGTACTAACCCGCATTTCTCACACCGGCTCTACTGTATCGGCGGAATCATCCGCCCTGACCGAGAAATGTTGGGGCGATTCTTCCTAACATAGCTCCAATGTCCCGCGTTAGAAGGGAATGAATCCCGAGCCGAAGCCGTGTAGAATAGTGGGGTTTGCTTTGAACTCTGTCACGAAGAAGTTTTCGGGATTATATTGATGTTTGTTTTGTTTCTCGTCTCCCCACTGTTGATGGTTTTCAGTGTAGTCTCCTCAGAGGGACAGAACGGGGACGCTCCCTTGATTCGCTTCACCCAGGTCCGTGCTCACCGAGTTAACCAATCGGTCCAGCTGCCGGGCACTGTGCAGTCGCGACTCGTGAGCACGGTCGCCAGCGAGGTTGCGGGACTGGTCGAGGAATTGCCCGCTCGAGAGGGTCAAGAGGTCGAGCAGGGACAGGTTCTCGCACAACTTCGCCGCCGGAGCTTTGAACTTCGGCTGCGGGCGGAGGAGGCTCAGCTAAAGGAAGATGAAGCTCACAGGATGCTGGCCGAACGAACCCTCGAGCGCGCCCGTGACCTGTTTGATCGAGGTGTCTACAGCCGACAACAGCTGGACGACACCCTATTCGAATTCAATGCTTGGGAAGGACGCGTTGAACGACTTCGGGCTGAGATCGAACAACTTAAAGATGATATTGACCGGACCACCATCCGGGCCCCTTATGGAGGGGTGGTCGTGAGCGAAAACACTCAAGTAGGTGAGTGGATGGAGGAAGGAGGTGCGGTGGTGGAGCTGTTGTCCCGGGAAGAATTAGAAGTGGCGTTGGATCTGCCGGAGCGTTACTTCGGGGCGCTCAGGCCGCACTCGCGAGCCCGGATCACCTTCGAGGCTCTTCCAGGACTGGAAATCGAAGGGGTGGTCCGGACGATCATTCCTAGAGCCGACTCACAGGCGCGAACGTTTCCCATTAAGCTGAGTATACCGAACCGGCAAGGCCGGATTGGAATCGGCATGTTGGCAGCAGTTACCCTCCCGATTGGTAACTCCCATACTAGTCTCATTGTCCCCAAAGACGCAGTCATTACACGAGGAGAGGAGCAGTTTGTTTTTGTGCTGAATGAGGACGACTCAGTCCGCCGGACCACGGTTCAGACCGGCGCCGGAGTAGAAATTTGGGTCGAAGTTCAGGGGGCGATCCAGGAGGGACAAAGAGTTGTTACTCGGGGAAATGAACGCCTGGACGATGGGCAGAAAGTGAGTGCCGAGCTGCTGGAGTATTCGACGCCATGAAGATTGTCCGCTCATCGATCAGCTATCCGGTTTCGACAGCAGTAGGAGTCCTTCTACTGATTCTATTTGGGACGCTGGCCCTGATCCGAATTCCAGTGCAGTTGACGCCCGAGGTCCAGGAGCCGCAAATCATCGTGACGACGTCCTGGCCTGGAGCCAGCCCTCAGGAAGTCGAGCGGGAAATTATCGATGAGCAGGAAGAGCAGCTGAAATCGCTCGAGGGTCTCATCAAGATGGAAAGTTCCAGCAGCGACAGTATGGGTACACTGATTTTAACCTTCCCGGTAGGTACTGAGATCGACAGTGCACTCCTACGCGTCGCCAATCGACTGGAACAAGTCCCTTCCTATCCTGATGAAGCGGAGAAACCTGTCATTACCAGCAGCAGCGCCGATGAAGGTGCCACTGCATGGTTTGTACTTCGACCTAGGAGAGAGAACGCTTTCGAAGGAAATATCTCCACGCTCTACGATTTCGTCGACGATTTTATCGAACCTCAGCTAGAGCGGGTTCCGGGTGTAGCCAATTCCAACTTCTTCGGCGGCCGACCCCATGAAATGCACGTTGTTGTTAATCTGGCGAAGCTCGCCGCCCGGCGAGTCACAATCAATGAACTCGCTGCCGCCCTCGACCGAGAGAACCGAAACTTCAGTGGGGGAGATTTCGAGGAAGGGAAGCGGCGCTACATTGTCCGGACGGTGGGCGAGTATCAGTCACCTGAAGATATCGAGAACAT
The DNA here is from genome assembly GCA_027717925.1 of Acidobacteria bacterium AH-259-G07. GTDB lineage: Bacteria > Acidobacteriota > UBA6911 > RPQK01 > JADFOI01 > JALLOL01. Next base: position 26,256 of record JALLON010000006.1, read on the forward strand.
CGTTGCCGCAGTTCGCAATGGGGTTCCAGTCTATCTCAGAGATGTAGCTCATGCCGAACTGGGCTTTCGCAAACCGACAGCTCAGGTTTTTGAGCGGGATAAAGAAGTCATAGCAATCAACGCCATGCGTGCCCCGGGATCAAACGTCCTCGATGTGATGGACGGCTTAAGGAAGACGGTCGAACGTCTCAACACCGACCTGTTAGCCGCCCGTGGACTGGAACTCGTTGAGGCTTATGACGAAACGGAGTACATTGAGGGCGCCATCGATCTAGTTCGACAGAGTCTTTTTATCGGTGGAGCCTTGGCTATCCTGGTGCTACTCCTCTATTTGCGCAGTGCTTCATCCACGCTCGTTATCGCGGTTGCAATTCCCATCAGTGTGATCGGCGCCTTTCTGATGATGTACTGGTCCGGACGAACGCTTAATGTGATCAGCCTGGCAGGTTTGGCGTTCGCGGTCGGGATGGTGGTGGACAACTCGATCGTGGTGCTTGAGAACATCTACCGACACCGTCAGCTTGGAAAATCGCGCCGTGCAGCCGCCTATGACGGTACCCGAGAAGTTTGGGGAGCGGTTCTGGCCAGTACTCTGACCACCATTGCTGTGTTCCTCCCCGTGATCTTCATGGAGGAGGAAGTCGGACAGCTCTTTGGTGACATCGCCATCGCGATTAGTTGTGCAGTGGCCTTCAGTCTTATCGTATCGATCACGGTCATACCCTCATTGTCGGCCAAAATCCTATCTCGAAATAACAAAGCCCAGACACCTCCACGTTTCCGGATTGGAGTTCATCCGGGCCGCATCTTCAAGGGAGCGGTCGTTCAGACCGTCAATTGGATCAACCGTTCAACGCTGAGGCGGCTGGCACTCGTCCTTCTTCTCACCACTGCCTCGCTTGGTTTCAGTTATCTCCTGATGCCCAAAACAGAGTATCTGCCGGTGGGCAATCAGAATTTCATCTTCGGGGTACTACTCCCGCCTCCCGGCTACAGCGTGGAGCAGGTCGCAGAGATGCGCAGAGCCTATGTGGATGGACTTTCTCGCTTGTTGGAGAGTACTCCCGGGAGCCCCGAGGCGGTCGGCCAGCCGGGCGGAGGCATCCACTCCTTCTTTTTCGTGGCCCTTGCCAATCAAGCTTTCATGGGAGCACGCGCCAGGGATCCAATGCGCATTCGAGAATTAATTCCAGACTTTCTTGACGTAGGGGCTCAGCTTCCCGGAGCTATCTTTGTGATCAGCCAGGCCAGTATTTTTGAGCGGGGGATCGACGAAGGGCGAAACATCGACATCGAGTTCACCGGTCCCAATCTGGAGCGATTGATTGAATTGGGGAGTGAGGCCTTCGGAACACTACGACGAGTTATGCCGGCTGCTCAAGCCAGACCTATTCCCGGATTGGACTTGGGGAACCCGGAAATCCGCGTTTTAACCCATCGCCAGAGGTCTGCGGAGCTGGGTCTTTCAAATCGGGATCTCGGGTTCACGGTCAGCGCTCTGGTTGACGGAGTCAAGGCGAGCGACTATCAGTATGAGGGAAAGGAGATTGATCTCAAGATCATTTCTGCAGAGAGCTTCAAACGACGTACTCATTTGCTGGAACAGTTGCCCATCGCTACTCCATCGGGCCAGCTGGTAACGCTCGGATCGGTGGCCGACATCAGAGAGGTCAACGGGCCTGTGCAAATCAATCATCGAGAGCGGGAGCGGGCTATCACGCTGCGTGTAAGCCCGGCTGAGCGGATGCCGCTCCAATCGGCGATGGAGTTGATTGAGAGGGAAATCCTGGAACCGATGGAGAGGGCGGGCAAGCTGGGTGGGCTCTATCGTGCCTCCCTGAGTGGTACCGCTGACAAGCTCGCCCAGGTGGGCCGTTCCCTGCAAGTCAACCTCATTCTGGCCCTGATCATTACCTATCTCTTGATGGCAGCACTTTTTGAGAGTTTTCTCTATCCGTTCGTGATTATGTTCAGCGTGCCACTGGCTGCTATCGGTGGATTTCTCGGGCTGGCAGCGGTAAACGCATTCTTGACCTACCAGGCCCTCGATGTCCTCACCATGCTAGGTTTCATCATCCTGATCGGAACCGTGGTGAACAATGCAATCCTGATCGTCCATCAGTCACTCAACCACATGCGGGAGGAGGGTCTGGCTTCGACCGAAGCCATTGCAACGGCGGTTGAAAACAGGATTCGTCCTATTTTTATGAGCGTGTCTACCAGCGTGTTTGCAATGCTGCCTTTGGTTCTTTTTCCCGGTGCCGGGTCCGAATTGTACCGTGGTCTGGGAAGTGTCGTAATCGCCGGTCTGGTGGTCTCCACCGTTTTCACCATCTTCCTGGTGCCTGCAGTATTTAGTCTGGCGCTTGATGCCCGAACCGCCGTACTGGGACAGGCGCGACGCCTACTGGGTTCTGGAAGGGAAGCGATGGCTAAAAACTGAGCGGCTCTCAAACCG
>JALLON010000060.1 GCA_027717925.1 Acidobacteria bacterium AH-259-G07
CGGCCGCAAGCCCGCCCGTGAGTCGTAAAGAGGCTCTCTCTGCGGCCTTTCCAGGGGCGGCGATTCATTCGCAAAGGATTTTTCTGACGGAAAAGCAGCGAGAACGGGCGGCTGCTCTAGCCGGTGTCGATATCCCCAGCAGCCTGATTGCCCGTTATCTGGCCCTGGAAGAGGGAAGGGAGATTGGGCGCGCTTATGTGGACACCCACATCGTGCGTACGAAAAAGGAAACCTTGTTGATCTGTTTAGATGCCGACGGCAATGTGAAGCGGATTGAAGTGACCGCTTTCCTGGAGCCTCCCGAATATATGGCTTCCCGTGCCTGGTACGGTCAGTATCAAGGGAAAACCCTGGATGCAGAGTTGAATCTTCACAGAGTTATTCGACCGATTGCCGGGGCTACTTTGACGGCGATGGCAACCAATGAAGCCGTGCGGCGGGTACTGGCGATTGATCGGGTTTTAAGAGCTGCAGGAGGAGCCCCATGAGCCGCTGGGAAGGATGGCTGTTGAGCCTCTCGACGCTGGTTGTCTCGGGGACAGGAGTCGTCTACTTCTGTATGAAGTACCTCATGGAGTCGAATGATCCCTTCAGCGTCGTCAACCACCCATGGCAGCCCGTGATGCTCGATCTTCATATTCTGTCCTCACCCATATTGATCTTCGTCCTGGGGATCATTATCAGCTCTCATATCGCCAAGAAACTGCGAAATAATAATAAAAACAATAATAAGTTGGCGGGTCGGCGCTCCGGGCTGATTGCACTCCTCTCATTTCCCCTCATGGTGATCTCCGGCTACCTGCTCCAGACTATGGCGAACCCACTCCTTTTGCGTCTTGCCCTTATCGTTCATCTCGTGACCGGAGTCATGTTTGCAGGCTGCTATCTCATTCACCTGATTGTCGGCATCCGTCTCCGACAAGCGAACTCCACATGCCGGAAAGAAACTCGTTTGGCTGCCTAGTGGCTCGATTCCTAAATAACATAGCAATCGTTGCGAGCGCGACGGCTCCGATTTTCGTTTCAGCCATCGCAGGCCGCCCGTCAGTTGTCAGCTGTCAGCTGGTAGTTGCGGGTTGTTTGTTATCCCTTGTGACAACTCAGGCCTCCTCCCAGAAGCATCCCTCTGCCGGCTCTCAATTCGTCGAGGTCACTCGAGAAGTCTACCTCATGGGGACACGCTGTACGCTCATCATTTACGCACCCGATCGTCGAAGTGGTCTCGGGCAGCTCGAAACCTTCTTGCGCATTATGGAGAAAACCGAAGAGGAGTTAAGCACTTGGCGCTCGGACAGCGCGCTAAGCCGGCTCAATCAGCACCCCTTGGGTCTCCCCTTTGCCCTGGAGGGGAGGCTGTGTGGATTGTTTAAAGACATACTCTTTTGGGCCCGTGAGACTCATTGGGCGTTTGATCCCGCCATCGGGGCTCTGATCGAAGCCTGGGGGATTCGAACTGCCAAAGGACGATGGCCCTCTGCTGTGGAGCTGAAAGCGGCGCGTGAGCGATCCGGATTAAGCCATTTGAAGCTTGAAGTGGATCCCTGCCAGATTGTTCGCCAACGCGAGGTGAAAATCGAGGCGGGGGCTTTTGGCAAAGGTGAAGCGTTGGACCGCGTTTTTGAGCAGTCGCAACAGGGGGATGACACTCGCTGGCTGATTGACCTGGGGGGTCAGGTGATGGTGCGTGGGGTTCCTGCTGGTCAGGAGGCCTGGAAAGTTCCGGTAGCCCATCCCGCCCAGCGAGACCAACCATTGCTGGTGCTTCCTCTGAACTCGGGTGCCCTGGCGACCAGCGGTGGATCCGAAAGAGGCGTTTCAGTCGACGGCATCCGTTTCAATCACATTTTGGATCCACGAAACGGGCTGCCTGTGCGCTTCAACGGCTCAGTGACGGTGTGGCACTCCCGGGCTCTGACGGCAGACATTCTATCCACTGCTCTTTATGTGATGGGTCCGGAGCAAGGTTTGAAATGGGCAGAAGCCAGGGGCCTGGCGGCCTGTTTTTTTCTCATTCCGGACAGTGAGAGCTGCACTGAGCTTGAGGTGAACATCCGGGCGACTCTTCCCTTCAAGAAGCGATTTTTTACTGATTATTGATGCAACTCCGAAATTCAGTGGAACTTTTTCCTTCAAGGGAAATCTAAATTAGCATAGGCGTCAAGAACAGCCTTTTCAGGAATCAAACATGGGAGAGCTGACTGGTTCCATTAGTTCCGGGGTTAGCTTCGAGGAAACGGACTCTCTGGTCGTTCGTCTGAAGGAGCGTGATGAGGCAGCTTTCGCACAAGTGTTCCATCTGTACAAGGATCTGGTCTTTACAGTCTCCTTGAATATGTTGGCGGATAAATCTGAGGCCATGGATGTGACCCAGGAAGTTTTCCTGACGCTGTATCAAAAAATTCATCAGTTCCGCGGAGAGTGCAGCCTAAAGACCTGGCTGTATCGCGTGACTCTCAATCAAGCCGCTAATCGGAATCGTTGGTGGAAGCGCCGCTTTCGGCGTGGAAACATCTCTTTGAATTTGAGCTTGAACGGTGATGGCCACAAGAAAGTGAACCCGGTTTCGGATCAACCTCGGCCGGATCGGCAAGTCCTGTCCCTGGAAATACGAAAGGCTCTTCAAAGAAGCTTGGATCAACTTCCATTTGAACAGCGCTCTGCAGTGACTTTGCGCGATCTGTGCGGCTTAAGCTACGAGGAGATTGCGGGCGTCTCAGGAGTGCAAATTGGAACTGTGAAATCACGTATCGCCCGGGGGAGGGAGAAGCTCAAGGAGCTCCTGAAACCCTATCGAGAGAGAGGGGCCTTATGACCTGCCAAGAATTGCGTCAGAAAGTTCACGAGTTTCTGGATGGTGAGTTAGCCGCCCGAGACTTGGCTGCTTTTCATAGGCATCTTGAGGAGTGTGTCGAGTGTCAGGGCTTTCACGATGAGCTGGATTGGGTTAAGAAGGCTCTCTCCTTCGAGGCGCATCTCTCGGAAGTGGCGCAAGAACAGCTCTGGAAACGAGTGAAGGGCCAGGTTGAACGCGACTTCGGAAGGCGGATTTTGGAGCTTTGGGACAACTTCCGCACTTTTTGCCGTGACCTTGATGGCAAGGTCTTGTGGTCAAAGATTGCAGCTGTACCGGTGACCTTGGCATTTTTTGCGGCAATATTAGTCCAGTTTCCCCGCGTCGATTTCCAGCAGTGGACTTATCCGGTGATGGCCACTGTTTCATCCACTTCAAGTACCGTGTCGCGGCTGGTTATCACTCAGGTTCCCGTGCGCTATGCCCGTACTGAGATCAACGATCTGATGAGTGCGGTGTGGAAGATCCCCTTCGAGGACTCGTTGTCTTTGGTGGCGGAAATCCAACCGGAGGGTCATGCTGAGATTGGCAATGTTTTGGAATATCCCAAGAGCCAGGATCTTTTAAGAGCCATTGATTTGGCTCTGCGACACAGCCAGTTTCAGGCGGTAAGTCCACGGGATTTTGGCAATCCCTTTGTGATTTATTCTTTCCAGAAGGTTGACGTTTACGAAGACCAGAAAGGCCTGTAAGACTGCACGGTTATTTGATCGACACGCTGGCCTTTCCCGTCCCAATGTTGCCCACTGAGTCTACCAAGCGGACGGTGATCACGTGTTCCCCAGGTTTCAAATCCTCCAGCGCCAAACTGTAGTGTTCCGAACTGGCGTCAGCGATTCCGTCTTCAGGAAAGAGAATATTCCACTCTCCCGCGTCCACCGAGTACTCTACTTGATGGACCACACTTTCCCTGGTGTGAACTGTGAATTGCCAGGTCACGCGGCCTCCCTGTGTTTGAGGCGCCCGAGACTCCATGGACGGGGATGAATTGGCGATCACCAAATGTTTGCTGATTATTTCACTGTCCAGAGCCTGGGTCACAGGATTGCTGGGAGCGTCGGAAGCAACAACTTTAACGAAGTAAATCCCGTCGGGAAAGCTCACCCCATCGATGGTGTAATACGTATCGGACAAGTCATTTTCCAGGGATTTCCAGGAGGTTTCGTCCTGACCACGGTAGTAAATGGAGTAGACAAGGTCGTCTCCGTTCGGATCTTTCGCCCTCCAGGAGATGCTTCTCGCGCCCGGAGAGTAGACCTTGCGAGGGGGTGGGAGGTTACCCCGCGACCTGGCTAAACCGCGAACTGATCGAGGCAGCGACCTAATGTGAACTTGGTCGGGGCCACCTGGAGAAATTCCGCCAGCGGGATTCGGAGCCACTGCTCGGACAAAGGCTGCCCCAGGGGGATGAACTGTGATCGAGGTGAGTTGAGGCGCCATGTTGTGTTGGATATAAGTGATTGTCACCAACTCAACTGCATTGCGCTGGGACGTTAAGGATATTGCTTCCTCTGCCTGAGGAAATTCTATCTTCCACTGCAAGAATCGAGCCGCAGGACTTTTGATATAACTCCCGCTCCAGTCGGTATAGGGCCCGGTCCAGTCGTTCCAGGTTTGGTCACTGGATTCGGTATTGCCGGACCTTGTGTAGATTTTGACTGGAGCCGAGGTGGGAGCAGTCACTCGCCAACGAATCATTCCCCATGAGGACAGCATTTTGGTGTCGAACACCTTGGATTCGTAAATACCTGTGGTCGAGGGCTGGGATAGCAGCTGGAACACTTGTCCCAGATTGCTGGTGGTGGCGTAGATCTTTCCCTCCCCTTGAAGCAGTCGCGTGACCTGCTGCTCAGGGCTCTGTACGAGAAGAGTCACGAACCGGCGGGGATCAATCGAAATGATCCGTCCCTTGTTACCAGTGGCCACCAGTAGGTTGCCGTTGCTGCGAATGAGCAAATCAAAGGCAAGTTCCTCATTGGAGGTATAAAGGGTTTCGACAAGATTTTCCTTGTCAATTTTATAAATCTCCAGCTTGCCCCCTTTTTCCGTGCCTGAAATCTTGAGTGTGACCTCTGGAGCGGTTTCCGTCTTAACTTGCTGCTTCGATTCTTGAGGAACATTCGGCGCCTGAGAAGGTCTGTCCTTTTCCTGCAAAGCTTTAGATCTCGACAGCGCAGCTGCATAGATATTTCCGTACCGGTCCACACTGACCGCTTTGATTTCTTGTAAGGATGAGTCGTAGACAACAAAGGGGGATCCGTCAGGGGATATGCGAAACAGCAGACCACCGGGAGCAGTTCCTGCTAATAGGTTTCCATCTAAGTCCCAAGCTAGAGTCACGATGTGTGTCTCTTTGCTGTCGTAGAAAACGCTGCTGTGTCCTGCCGAATTGACCTTGTAGATAATCCCCTTGGGACCAGTAGCCACGAAAAGATTATTTTGGGTGTCAAAGGCAAGGGCCCAAATGTACTTTTCGTCTGGATCGAGAAAGACTTCGGCTTCACCTCGATCATTGAGGCGGTAGACCTTACCATCAGGGGCAGTTCCAACATAAGTCCTGTTCAAGGAGTCCACAGCCAAGGCATAAACGCCGGGTTCCTCCAGTCGCGCCCATTCCCTGCCCTGCCTTCCCGGTGGGACACGAAAAATCTTTCCGTTGTTCCCAGTCCCCACATAGAGATTTCCGCTCTTGTCCAGGACTGCTGTGTAAATAAAGGCCTCTTCTGTATCGAGAATCGGTTCCAAGGAAGGAGCTAGAATGAGTTTGCCGTCACTGGTGACAGAAACTCCCTTTAATTCGCCTTGCAGAAATTCGCTCTGAGTAGAGATCGTCCACTGCAAAGGCACAGTCGCCTCCAGAAAAGCACCCAAAGAAAGCACAAAGACGGTACATCTTAGAAGGAAGTTGATCTTATTCATCTCTCTAACGTGCTTGGAAAGCGGTGTTTACTTGACGTTAAGGCTGATCTCCTGCCGGCCTTTCAAAACAAAATCTGTTGCAGGCAGTTCGTGGTCGACGTAAACCACCTTATTGATCGGCCTTACGTCACCAGAGGTCTTCTCGGAACTGTATAGAGCTAACAAGGAAGGAGGAAGGTCAGGCATTCCCTCTCCGCCAATAATTGCTCCCGATTGATTACGGGCAAGACGAATGTAAAGACGGTCATTCTTCTTTAGGTTGTTAATCGCCTTAATGAGTTGCTGCAAGTTCTGAGGGATAAACTCGCCTAGATTCGTGTCGGCATCTGAGCTGGCCAATGACAAACCGTCGGCGACGATGATCTTCAAAGGGCCAGATCCTATTTCCTCGGGAATTTTAACCGGGTATTTCTCTACAATCGTGTCACCATTCGACTGCCGCAAAAATACGGCCAAGTTGACTTCTTCGCCTGCCTCAACTTCTAATTTGTCCAACCAGACTTTCTCCAATGTCGCTTCACGCGTTTGTTCGACCGCAGTGATTTCGACATCGATTTTTTCCATCACCACGTCTTCGAAGCCGCTATTCAAAAGAAAGTTCACTGGAGAGGCAGCGGCCAGAGCAGCGAAAACGGAGCTGCTTGCCAGATCAGAAATGTTGTTCTCGAAGCTGACATCCTGTTGTCCCTTCACCGATATGGTGCACTTGACCTGCAGTGTTTGCTCCCCAATGGCCCGTTCCGAGGAAATGATGCTGTTGTGGACCGTAAAAGTAATCAGAAAAGGGGTTAGAAGGTTGTCAGTCACGACCTCGAAATTGAACTCTTTGAGTTTATTGCGGCTGGTGTGAAGCTTCAGCCGAACCGGTATGAGCTGCGGTTTCTCACCGGTCACGCCCAGAATCCCAGTAGCACGGTCCTGTTTGATGCTTCCAATGAATTCGGTTGGGGCCGAGATCTTCAGGCTGGTCATCAAGGTGGGAACAATGGTGAGCACAGCCGCTTTGCTTAGTGGTAAATCGGTGGAGCCGATACTGAGGAATGGATGGCCGAAAGCATAAATCTTGTTCCCGCTGAGGTGGGTAACAGTACCACCGGCGCTCACATCCATGTCTCCCCTGACCAGCTGGACAATGATGGACGACCCGGCTTGCAGTGGAAGATCCTTATAGTCATCGATCTTTGCGCTGCCAATGCCCCGTACCGGGACCAGGCCGAGTGTCCTTAGTTGAGGGGCGAACTGTTGGATGGATTGAGGGGAAAAACCAGAGAGATTCAACGGAGTGGCAATCGGCTGCAGATTCCCCAGATTCTGCCCCCCGGTTAGGGAGGAGTTCACCAAAAACTGGGCAAGTTCAAATTCGGAGAGAAGCTGTGAAAAGTGTGCGACCTGATACATTTTCTGGGGATTAACCCTCTGCCCAACTCGAAATCGGCTTTGTGGATTCTCCTTGAAGATGTCGACCATTTCTTGGATCGGCGTAATGCCTGCAATGGGTTCTTTGGCGAACGAGAAAGCATAGGCGACCGCTCCAACCAATTTATCCTCAATGTAGACGGGACTACCGCTCATTCCGCCAAAGACGCCCGTCTGCTTAAGTCGAGCACCGGAAAGTCGTGCCAGAATGACATTTTGTTTGGGACCTACGTTTTTCAGCACACCCAGAATATCTACCTGGAAGGTGTCAACCTTGGTGCCTTCAAACACGGTTTTCCCATATCCCTTTTGTCCAGGCTTGACCAATTCCAGCGGATAAAGGTCAGCGGACTGAGCGGTAATTTGTATGGCCGCCAGCAAAAACAGAGATAAGCAAATGACGAGTCGTTGAGACTTCATTTTGGAAACAATCTTCACTCAAGTAGCGCTAACAGTATATCGAGTGGCAATTCTTCCGGTCAATGGCAGCGCTTTTGTCAGTGCCCCCTGTCATGATTAAAGGGGATCAGAGCCGGGGGGGTAGGGGTCAGACCCCTACCCCCCCGGCTCTGATCCCTCACCATATGCTTAAACTTGATTCACTGCAACTAATTGGATTTAAGTCCTTTGCCGAGAAAACCCACATCCGGTTTGGGGAAGGGATCGCCTGCATGATCGGACCCAATGGTTGTGGCAAATCAAACCTGGCTGATGCCATCGGCTGGGTATTGGGTGTTCAGAGCGCCTACAGCCTGCGCGGCGAGCGAATGGAGGATGTAATATTCAGCGGGACCCGCAAACGCAGGCCCTCCGGGTTCGTTGAAACAACACTTGTCTTCTCTCGAACAGACGACAAGCCAATCGTTTTGAAGGAAGCCGACTTTTCAGGCGAGAGACTGCAGATCGGCCGCAAACTCTACCGCTCCGGCGAGAGCGTCTATTCAATCAACCAGCGACGTTGTCGTTTGAAAGATGTCCATACCGTATTGGAAGAAGCTGAGCTAGGGTTTGCTTCTTATGGGCTTATCGCACAGGGAAAGATTGAGTGGTTCCTGAGTGCCAGAGCTCTGGAACGACGTGCGGTCATCGAAGAGGCCGCCGGTATTACAGGTTACAAGAGCCGACGTCGCAGTGCCGAATTGAAACTGGAACTGGCGCAGCACAATCTGGTCCGTGTCAACGATATCATCGCAGAGATAGAACGACAGCTTCGCTCGCTGACGCGTCAGGCTGCCAAAGCTCGCCGCTACCGGGAAGTCAAAGAGAAATTTCGACAGGTTCAACGACAAAGACTTGTGTTGCAGGCACAAGAGTTGAAGGTGCAACTGGAAGTTCTCCTCCGAGAGTTGGAACAGCACAAAACCTTGGAAGAAGAACTGAAGAAAGAACTTTCTCAGCGTGAACAAGCTCACCGAAAGGCTGTGGAGAAGAGAGAGAGACTGGAAACACACTTGTTTGAGCTGCGGCAGAGTCTGTCGGAAATTCGACTGGAAGTAGACCGGAGTGAGAATTCAATTCAGTACCATCAAGAGCAAATCGAAGCCACCCAAAAATCCTCGAAAGCAAATGCCGCCGAGCAACAGACCATTGCTCAGTCTTTGGAAAAGGTCGAGGGAGAATTGGCTCGGTTCCAATCGGAATGCTCAGCACTGGATGAGGAAGAGAAGCGAGTTGAGGCCAATGTGAGGAAGCAGGCTGAGTTGGTCGACCGCTATAAGACAGAGACGGAAGAAGCCGAAAATCGGCTTGAAGAAGTGCGAAGCCGGCTGGTTCGGCTATCCGCCCATACTGTTTCTTTAAGTAATCTCAAAGAGCAGCTGGAACAGCGGCTGAAGGCTGCTCAATCCACTCATGAGCGCTTGGAAAAAGAACGTTCCCAGCATTCTTTGCGGCTGAAAGAGAGCACAGCTCGTTTGAAAGAAACCAGGAGTCGCCTGGAGAAAAAGAAATCACAAATGGCTCAGCTCCGCCAAAGGCTGCGCAAGCAGGAAGATAAGAAAAAAGATCTAGAAAGACAGCTGGAGGAACTCGAGGGATACGCCGGGGAAATCAATAACCAGCTAATTGCCCATCGAGAACGCCTTCAGTCGCTTCAAGAAATCGAACTCAATCACTCCCAATACAGCGAAGGGGTGCAGAAATTCCTGAAGCATCTTTACACCAGCCAAACCGTGAGGGCGGGGGGCACGCTGGCTGATTTTGTCCAAACCAGCCCTCAGTATGAACGATTGGTGGAAGAGTTTCTCGATAAAGAGCTTGAATACATTGTTGTCGATTCCTTGGAGCAAGCAGTGCTGGGCCTTTCTGAGCTGAGGACGTTGAAGAGCGGTAAGTGTACCTTCTTGGCGCTTTCGTCCTCCAATGGCTTTGATAAAGACAGTGGCCAAAAACCCGCTGTCGATTTATCAACCGAGGAAGGTGTTTACGGGACATTGAGCGATCTGTTGCAGATGAAAGCTGAAGTCAAAAGCGCTTTCCATCGTGCTCTTCCCCAGAGAGCACAGGCGATTGTGGTTTCAGACCTTGGCCGTGCTTTTGGACTCGCTCAGAGGTATCCTGAGAACACCTTTATCACTTTGCAGGGTGAATCCTTAACGCCACGGGGGTTGCTGTCAGCCGGCGCCGTTCGGGCAGACAAACTAGGCCTTCTCAGCTTGAAGCGGAAGAAGACAGAGCTGGAAAAACAAATCCTTCAGCTGCAAAAGAAGCTGGCGGGGTTACGAAACGAACAGGACGAAGGGCAATTACAACTTGGCGCCGCCTCGAAGTTTTTCGATGAAAACCAAGAATCCCTTCTTGAGTTAGAAAAGCAAGTTATCGGTTTGACTCACGAACAAGGGCAGTGGGAGGGTGAAGAGCACCGCGAAAAGCAGGCACTGAAGGTCGTTGATGGTGAATTGACTCAACTGGATCTTGAACGCAAGCAGCAGAGACGGAAAGTCAGTGAGGTCGAAGAACAGTTAAACGAAGAGAAAGCCTCTCAGGCAACGGTTGAGCGAATGCTCTCGCAGAGCCAGAAATTCTTACAGCAGCTAAAAGTAGAGTTCGGTCGCATGCTGGAGCAGCTTCATTTGGTTTCGTCCGATCGTAAGGTCTTGGATGAGCGTCGCTCAGCACTGAAGCGAACTTTGGAACGCATAGAAGAGCAGCGAAACGGACTTGAGGCTCGCAAAGAACTTACTCGGGCAGCAGGGGATCAGAGTGAGGAACACTTGAAGAGCATGAGGATGGCACTTCAAAGTTTAAGGTCGGACTTGGGGAAATACCAGGAAAAGGAGAAGAAGCTCACTTCCACTCTCCAAGAGAAGGAACAGGAATACATGACCTGGAAAGAGAACTATCCGGAAACGGAAAAGTTGCTGGTCGATTTGCGGGATCGCAAGACTGATTTGCAGGAAAAGCGCGCTCAGCTGGATATTGAGCGAGCCCGGTTGGAAACCCAGCTCCAAAACATCAGCCGGCAGTGTCTGGAGCAGCTTCAAATGTCTCTCGATGAGGCTGCTGTCGGAGGAGAACCACAGGAGATGTCTTTGGAGGGGATTTTCGAGCGATACGAAGAGCTTAAGGATCGCCTTGAGAAATTCGGCCCCATTAATATGGCCGCTTTGCAAGAGTACCAGGAAAGTGAAGAGCGCCGCGATTTCCTGCGCTCTCAGCGGCAAGACATTGAAGAATCAATCGCCGACACGACGCGCGCCATTCAGGAGATTAACCGCAAAAGCCGCGAGAGGTTTCGCAAGGCCTTTGACGTGATTAATCTGCACTTCAATGCAATCTTTCAGAAGTTATTTGGGGGCGGAGAATGTGGGATGCGGCTTTTAGACGAAGACGATCTCCTGGAGAGCGGTATTGACATCTATGCTCAGCCGCCGGGAAAGAAACTTCAAAATGTGATGCTTCTTTCGGGTGGAGAAAAGGTACTGACGGTGTTCGCCCTTCTGATGGCACTTTTTACCTACCGGCCCAGCCGTTTTTGTGTCCTGGATGAAGTAGACGCTGCTCTTGACGATTCTAATATCACGCGTTTTACACAACTGATCCGGCAAATGAGCCAACAGACCCAGTTCATTATCATCACCCACAATAAGCGCACCATGGAAACGGCGGATGCCATATTCGGCGTCACGATGCAAGAGCCCGGCATCTCCCAGATCGTCTCGGTCCGACTTTAGAAGAATCCAGAATCCAGAAGTCAGAATTGAGAAGTCAGAATGTGACCGACTGAGCCTCTGACCCAGGGGACTCGCATTTATTGGGTCAGCAGTTCACCCGTCTCTTCTCCGTCTATCTTCTGACTTCTGGATTCTGGATTCTTAGCGTCCTCTTTTCCTCTGAATCTCGTACTCTCTAATCTTCTTCGAGAGCGTGTTGCGGTGGATGCCCATGGTTTCCGCTGCACGGCTCAGATTTCCATTGGTCTGCTGAAGAACCCGGAGGATAAAAAGCTTTTCGAATTGTGAGGTCGCCTCGGACCAGTAGATTCCCTTGGCCACCATCTCATCAATGACACTTTCGAGTACGTCCTTGATTTGCGGCCCTGGAGCTTTCATGAGCACGCCTCGCTGCAACAATGACTGGGG
>JALLON010000061.1 GCA_027717925.1 Acidobacteria bacterium AH-259-G07
ATTGTAGCATTGCGGCCGTGCAGACGCTTCGGCTCTATTGTGACGTGGCATCCTTTCGCAGCTTCAGCCGGGCCGCGGTCAAACACGGCATCACGCAGCCGGCGGTCAGCCAACGTATTCGCCAGCTGGAAAAGCACCTGGGCGTAGTGCTGATCGACCGGGCGGTTCGGCCGCTGGGTCTGACTGCGGCCGGGGAGCTGTTTTTACGCGAGTGCCGCAAACTGCTGGATCGCTACGATCAGCTCGAACAGGAGGTGGCGGAGTTGCGTCCGGGGCCAAGCGGTGAGGTCCGCGTGGAAGCGATCTACTCGGCCGGTATTGACCTACTCAACGACGTCCGGGCAGCACTGGGGCGTCGCTGGCCAGGGGTCACCGTGACACTGGAGTACAAGCGGCCCGAAGAGGTTCATCAGGCGGTGCGCGACGGCCACTGCGATCTGGGCATCCTCTCGTATCCACAGCGCTGGCGTGATGTGGGCATCCTCCCACTGTGGAATGAGCGCATGGCGGTGATCTGCTCGCCCCAGCATCCCCTGGCCCAGCGGGCCTCCGTGCAGGCCTCAGAACTCGGTCCGTGGTCCCTGGTGACCTTCGAATCGGGTCTGCCGGTGGGTTGGGCGATCCGACGCTATCTGCGCGAGCAGGGAGTCAGCCCCAAGATCAGCAACGTGTTTGACAACATTGACACGATCAAGCACGTCGTGGCGGTGACGGATGAGTTCTCGATTCTACCCAAACGAACAGTGCGGCGAGAAGGGGCCACCGGTTCGCTGACAGTGGTTGAGTTGGAGCCCGATTTGGACCGCCCAATGGGGGTGATTTACCGTCGCGTCGGTCCGTCCAGTCGGCGGTTTTCGCCTGCGGGGCAGGCTTTTGTGGACTGTCTGCTTGAGCATGCCGCAGCGGATGGCAAGCGGCCTACTCGGGCCAAACCGACAGATCGGCAGCTGGTAGGAGACAAGGCATGAGGACGGCAGTGATAAGTGACTCGGTTTTTTGTCATGGCCGGCCCCGCGCGTACGGCCTGTACCACCCGGCGTACGAGAAAGAGTCGTGCGGTGTCGCTTTTATTGCACACATCAAAGGTCAAAAGAGCCACACGATCATTGACAACGCGCTGGTGATGCTCCAGCACATGGACCATCGCGGTGCCCGCGGTTGTGAAGCCAACACTGGAGATGGGGCTGGCGTTCTCACTGCGCTGCCGCACAAGTTCCTGGCCAAAGTTGCTCGGCGCGAGGCCAGAATCGACCTGCCCGAACCGGCCCGGTTCGGAGCCGGCATCGTCTTCTTGCCGCCGGACCCCAGGCGGCGGGCTCTGTGCAAGTCCATTATCGAGGGCATCATCGCCGAAGAAGGACAGCGTGTCCTCGGCTGGCGTAAGGTACCGCAGGACAACTCGATGATCGGCGACACCGCCAGGAGCACCGAGCCACACATGCAGCAGCTTTTCATCGGGGCTGCCAACGGACTGGACGCCGAGGCGCTGGAGCGCAAGCTTTACCTGATCCGCAAGTTGGCTACGCGCAAGATCCGGGTTGAAAGTGACCTCGATGACCGCGAGTTCTTCTATATCTGCAGCCTCTCCACCAAGGTCATTATCTACAAGGGCCAGCTCACCTGCGGGCAGGTGCCCCAGTACTTCGCCGATCTGCACGATCCGGATTACGTGAGCCATCTGGCCATGGTGCATTCGCGGTTCAGCACCAACACGTTTCCCTCATGGGACCGGGCCCAGCCAATGCGCTTCATGTGTCACAACGGGGAGATCAACACGCTGCGCGGCAATGTCAACTGGATCCACGCGCGCGAAGGGGTGATGCAAAGCGAGTTGTTCGGCGAGGATCTGCCCAAGCTGTTCCCCGTCATTGAGCCCGACCTGTCCGACTCCGGCACATTCGACAATGCACTGGAGCTTCTGCTGCACGCTGGTCGGCTGCTTCCCGAGGCAGTCATGATGATGATCCCCGAGGCGTGGGAAAACCATGAAGGAATGAGCCCGGAGAAGCGGGCCTTCTACGAGTTCCACACCTGCAAGCAGGAGCCGTGGGACGGCCCCGCCTCGATCGCTTTCACTGACGGCAAGTATATTGGCGCCGTGCTCGATCGCAACGGGCTACGACCCAGCCGCTACTATGTCACCCACGACGACCTGGTCATTATGGCCAGCGAAGTGGGAGTGCTGCCTGTGCCGCCTGAAACCGTCAAATACAAGGGTCGTCTGCAGCCGGGGCGCATGTTTTTGGTCAATTTCGAAGAAGGTCGAATTGTTCCCGATGAGGAGCTTAAACAGAGCACCGCAATGTGCCGCCCCTATGGACAGTGGCTGCGCGATCAGCGGACCCAGCTTGCGGACCTGAAGCCCAACCAGCAGGCGCATGGATTCTATCCCAACACCCTCCTGTCGCGCTTGCAGGCATTCGGCTACACCACCGAGACCATGCAGTTCATGTTGGTTCCCCTGATTGAAGTCAACAAGGACCCGATCGGCTCCATGGGCAACGACGCGGCTTTAGCCTGTCTGTCTGACAAGCCGCGGATGATTTATGACTATTTCAAGCAGCTGTTCGCTCAGGTGACGAACCCGGCGATCGACTCGATCCGCGAAGAGATCATCATGTCGCTTCAGTGCTACATCGGTCCTGAGGGCAACCTCCTGGATACGACGGAGCAAGACTGTCGCCGCCTGCTGGTGCCGCATCCGATTCTCACTAACGAGCAGCTGGCCGCAATCAAGCACATGGATTACCGCGGGTGGCGCGCCAAGACGATCGACATCACCTATGCGAAGTCCGAGGCCGTTAAGAAGGGCGGCGGTGCACTCATTCAAGCCCTTGAACGCATCTGCGACGAGGCCTCGCAGGCGATTCGCGACGCTTATAGCCTCATTGTACTGTCCGACCGCGAGATCGGGCCAGATCGCGTACCCATCAGTGCGTTGCTGGCGACTGGAGCCGTGCACCATCACCTGGTCCGCCGCACTGAGCGCACGCGCATCGGTATTGTCATCGAGACGGGCGAGGCTCGTGAGGTTCACCATTATTGCCTGCTGATTGGCTATGGCGCCGATGCGATTAACCCCTATTTGGCATTTGAGGCGCTGTGGCAAGCGCGGCGCGACGGCCTGCTGGCCGAGGGGCTTGACGACGACAAGATCGTCGCTGCTCACCGCAAAGGCGTGGCCAACGGCTTGCTCAAGGTGATGGCCAAGATGGGTATCTCGACGCTTCAAAGCTACAAGGGTGCGCAGATCTTTGAGGCAGTGGGCCTGGGTGAGGAGGTGATCGATCGCTGCTTTGTTGACACGCCCAGCCGGATCAAGGGTGTCGACTTCAACATCCTGGCCAAGGAGGCACTGCGCCGGCACCGGCTCGGGTATCCGTCGCACGAGGCCACGCTGACTAATGACGGGCAGCTTCACTGGCGGGCGGGCGGCGAGCGGCATGACTGGAGCCCCGAGAAGATCGCCACGCTTCAGGCCGCGGCGCGTGCCAATAGCCGGGTGGCCTATGAACAGTTTGCGCGGCTGAACGACGAGGACGCCCAACATCGCTGCACCCTGAGAGGTCTTCTAAAGTTCAAGCAGCTGCCGAGCGGCCCTGTATCGCTTGAAGAGGTCGAGCCGGCGTCGGAGATTGTTAAGCGGTTCTGCACCGGCGCCATGAGCTTCGGCTCGATCTCTGTTGAAACCCACGAGACGTTGGCCATCGCCATGAACCGCATCGGCGGCAAATCCAACACCGGCGAGGGCGGTGAAGACTCTCAGCGCTACAACCCGCTTACCAACGGCGACTCGAAGCGATCGGCCATCAAACAGGTGGCGTCCGGGCGCTTCGGCGTCACCATCTGGTATCTGACGAACGCCGATGAGCATCAGATCAAGATTGCCCAGGGTGCCAAGCCTGGTGAAGGGGGGGAGTTGCCCGGCCGTAAGGTCGACAAAATTATCGCCCGCATTCGCTACTCAACGCCGGGTGTGGGCCTGATCAGCCCGCCGCCGCATCACGACATCTATTCCATCGAGGATCTCAAGCAGTTGATCCACGACCTGAAAAACTCCAATCCCAAGGCGCGGATCAGTGTGAAGCTGGTCTCAGAGGTCGGTGTGGGCACAATCGCCGCGGGCGTAGCCAAGGGCTTTGCCGACCACATCCTGATTTCCGGCGACTCTGGTGGTACCGGGGCCTCCCCTTTGACCAGCATCAAGCACGCCGGTCTGCCCTGGGAGCTGGGCATTGCAGAGACCCACCAGACACTCGTATTGAACGACCTGCGTAGCAGAGTGGTGCTGCAGACCGATGGAGGTATCAAGACCGGTCGCGACGTCGTGATCGCGGCGCTGCTGGGCGCTGAGGAGGTGGGATTCAGCACGGCTCCCTTGGTCACGCTGGGCTGCATTATGATGCGTAAGTGCCACTTGAACACATGCCCGGTCGGCATCGCGACGCAGGACCCTGCGCTGCGGCAGAAGTTCCAAGGCACGCCCGAGCATGTGATCAACTACATGTTTCTCGTGGCTGAGCACGTACGGCGCATTATGGCCAATCTCGGCTTCCGTCGGTTCACCGACATGATCGGTCACACCGATTGCTTGGTACCCGACCACGCGATCAAGCACTGGAAGGCCGACGGGCTGGACCTGACGCCCATCCTTACTCCCGCTCTCAAGCCGCGCCCGCAGGTTGACGTCTATTGCACGAAAGAGCAGGACCACGGCCTGCAGAACGCGCTCGACAACAAACTCATGGAACTGGCTCAACCGGCTATCCAACGTGGCCAGCCGGTCAACATTGAGCTGCCGGTCCAAAACATCAACCGCACGGTCGGCACCATGCTCAGCCACACCCTCGCTAAGAAATGGGGACAAGGGTGCTTGCCGGACGACACGATCCACATCAAGCTGCATGGCTCGGCCGGTCAAAGCGTCGCCGCATTCCTGGCTCGCGGCATCACCATCGAGCTGGAAGGTGACGCTAACGACTATGTTGGCAAGGGCCTTTCCGGTGGTTGGCTGATTTTCTACCCACCCAAGCGTTCCACATTCAAACCCGAGGAGAACATTATCATCGGCAACGTGGCACTGTACGGCGCTACCAGCGGCAAAGCGTTCTTCCGAGGTCGAGCTGCCGAGCGCTTCTGTGTCCGCAACTCCGGCGCCATCGCTGTGATTGAGGGCGTAGGCGATCACGGGTGTGAGTACATGACCGGCGGCCGCGCGGTCATCTTGGGGCCGACCGGTCGCAACTTCGGGGCAGGCATGTCCGGTGGCATCGCTTATGTGTGGAACAAGGACCGCAACTTTACCCAGAACTGCAACCTGGGTATGGTCGAGCTGGAGGAGATAGAAGACCCTGCCGAGATCGCCCAGCTGAAACTGATGATCGAGGAGCACCTGAAGTGTACGGGTTCGACTGTCGCCCAGGGGATCCTCAATGACTGGAAAAACGCGTTGCTCCAGTTCGTGAAGGTCATGCCGGTCGACTACAAGCGTGTGCTGCTGGAGCGCGTGGCCAGCCAAAGAGAGGAAGCCCGCGTCCACGCTGGTTAGCAGGCTGCGCATGAGTAAGCCAACCGGATTCATGGAATATCAGCGTAAAGCGGTCCCCTACCGCGATGCCAGAGTCCGTCTAAACGACTTTGACGAGATTTTCACCCAGCCGCCTGAGCTGCACCTCAAGACGCAGGGTGCCCGCTGCATGGATTGCGGCGTGCCGTTCTGTCAGGCCGGGACAGGTTGTCCGATCGACAACCTGATTCCCGAATGGAACGACCTGGTCTACCGCGGTCGATGGCGTGAGGCGCTGGACCGGTTGCACAAAACCAACAATTTCCCCGAGTTCACCGGCCGCACCTGTCCGGCCCCCTGTGAGGGCGCGTGCGTGCTGGGGATCACCGATCCGGCCGTGACCATCAAGAACATTGAGAATGCGATCATTAACCGCGGCTTTGCCGAAGGGTGGGTAAAACCGAATCCTCCCACGAAGCGCACCGGCAAGAAGGTTGCGATCGTGGGTTCGGGCCCGGCAGGTCTGGCTGCTGCTGCTCAGCTCAACAAGGCTGGCCATTATGTCACCGTGTACGAACGCGACGACCGCATCGGTGGCTTGCTTATGTACGGCATTCCTAACATGAAGCTGGACAAGAAGATCGTACAGCGTCGGCTTGACCTGCTGGCGGCTGAAGGCGTTGAGTTCGTTACCAACGCGAACGTTGGCGTTAACGTGGATGCGGGGAAGTTGATACGGCAGTCTGACGCGCTGCTTCTCGCTACCGGCGCCACCAAGTCGCGCGACCTGCCTATCCCGGGCCGGGACCTCCAGGGCATTCATTTTGCCATGGAGTTTCTCACGCTCAACACCAAGAGCTTGCTCGAGTCGAACCTCGAGAATGGTGACTACATTAGCGCCAAAGACCAGGACGTGATTGTGATCGGCGGCGGCGACACCGGCACCGATTGCATCGGCACGGCCATGCGCCACGCGTGCAGGAGCCTGGTGAACTTTGAGCTCTTGCCCAGGCCGCCCGACGAACGCGCTGCGGACAACCCCTGGCCGGAGTGGCCACGCATCTTCCGCGTGGACTACGGCCACGAAGAGGTGCGCGCCAGGTTCGGGAAGGACCCGCGCGAATACTCGGTGCTGAGCAAGCAGTTCATCGACGACGGCAACGGCCACGTCGCCGGTATCAAGACCGTACAGGTCGAATGGTTCAGGGACAACAGCGGCCCCTGGCAGATGAAAGAATTGCCCGGCAGCGCGCGTGTATGGAGGGCGGACCTGGTCCTTTTGGCCATGGGCTTCTTGGGTCCGGAACATTACGCGTCCGATTTGCTGGGCCTGGAATATGACCAGCGGAGTAACTACAAGGCTGAACACGGCAAGTACGCCACCAGCGTGCCGGGAGTGTTCGTTGCCGGCGACTGCCGGCGCGGGCAGTCGCTGGTGGTGTGGGCGATCAACGAGGGCCGCGGTGCCGCCCGCAGAATCGACGAATACCTGGGCAAAAGCACGCTGCCGGCCCCAGACCCTTTTGAGTTGTGAGCTGTGAGCTGCGAGCGACAACGGTTGAAGGTTCCAAGTTGAAGGTTGGAAAGTTAAGAAGTTGAGGGTGAGAAAGGGGAATTCAAATTGAACCTGCAACCACCTGCAACTTTCAACTTTTCAACTTTTCAACCCTCCTGGCTCCTGGCTCCTGGCTCCTAACTCCTGGCTCCTGGCTCCTTTCCCCCATTGACTCCAGCCCCCTTTGTGCCTCACCATACATTTCCCATGAAGAAACCAATTAAAAAGCGAGTAGGCTTTCTGGGTTTGGGAAAGATGGGAGGGATCCTGCTTCGGGCCCTCTTCGAACAGAAAATCCTCTTGCCGAAGCACGCAACTGCCACAGTGCGCCATACGGAAAGGGCTCAAGCGTTGAGTCAAGAGCTTGGGATCCCCGTGACCACAGACAATGTCGAAGCTGCTCGTCGCTCGGATCTAATTTTGATTTGCGTGAAGCCGAACACTGTGAGTGAAGTGCTCGAGAAAATTAGTCCCGAAATGAGCCCCGATAAGCTGCTCATTTCAATCGCTGCTTCGGTTCCCACACCATACATTGAAGGGATTTTAAGCGCTGAGATTCCGGTGGTGCGTGCCATGCCCAACACGCCTTGTGAGGTAGGATGTGGAATGACAGGGATTTGCAGCGGCAGATTCGCTGATGACTCGCACTTGGAAATGGCAGAGGCTTTATTTAAAGCGGTGGGAATGACGGTTGTCTTGGATGAAAAGCACATGGACGCAGTTACAGGTCTCTCGGCCAGTGGCCCGGCCTTTGTTTACATTATTCTGGAATCTTTGGCAGAGGCAGGAGTCAAGGTGGGGCTTTCCCGAGACATCGCCACTCTTCTGGTCGCCCAGACGGTCCAGGGCGCGGCTCGCGTTGCCCTGCAGACCGGCCGTCATCCTGCGCTCTTGAAGGATGCCGTGACCACACCAGCCGGCTGCACCATTGACGGGATTCTGGAACTGGAGGAAGGCAAGCTGCGGGTTACGCTGATCAAGGCTGTCGTCAAAGCCACCGAGCGAGCTAAGGAGCTGCTGCTGGCCGACTGACGAGATTCAGGAGCCAGGAGCCAGGAGCCAGGAGCCAGGAGTCAGAATTCAGAATTCAGAATCCAGAATCTGGAATGCAGGAGCATAATTATCCGTGAAAATCCGCTCAGATCCGTGTGATCTGTGATCCCAAAACTCAGAACTTAAAACTCGCAAGTCACAACTCAAAGCTCAAAAGCTCAATGGCTCAATAGCTTAACTTAACTTGAAACCTAAACCTTCAACCCAACAGACTGATTGCCTGAACGATGCCCTTGATATAACCGTAACCAAAGGCGTAGGCCTGCCGCCTATTGGGGTCATCCGGATGTCGCGGCATATGGTCGGGCATGAGCATGTAGGGATAATCGACTTCTTTCAAGGTGAGCGCAACCTGAACCATATCCATATCGCCTTCGTCCGGGTAGACTTCCTGGAAATCATCGCGTTTGCCCCGGATGTTCCTGAAGTGGATGTTGAAGATCTGTTTCCGGCTGCCGAAATAGCGGATGACGTCGTGGATTTCCTTCCCGGGATCCTGCAGCATCTCAGCAGTGGTTCCGAGACAGAGATTTAGCCCATGGTAAGGGCTCTCCTGGATGGTCATGAATTGCTTCAGCCCGTCCACGGTGCCCAGGACTCGATCGACGCCCTGGAAACCCTCGGCAGGCACTCCCGGGTCGTGGGGATGGCAGGCCATTCGGGTTTTATGCTCTTCTGCGACGGGGATGACCCGCTCCAGAAAATAGGTGATGTGCTCCCAAAAGGTGTCCGCCTCGATCAGTCCCGCTCGCGTCAAGGGTGGATCCGCTTTCGCTTCGACCAAACGCCAGGTGCTGTAGCTCGATCCTCCCCGGCCCGGAGTCGGTGCAGTGCGCAGCACCCCGAGAATGCTCATGTTGTATTTAATGGCAGGAATCCCCACCGCGGCGCAGTTCTTGATCATGATGCAGATGTCTTCGATATCTTTGTCACGCTCCGGGTTCTCGCCCAACATAATGGCAGGACGCGCAGTTCGATCGACGTGAGAAGAGCGCAAGAAAGGCAGCTGAACCAAATCCAGGCTAATGCCGTGTCGCTGGCACAAATCAAGCGTTTTCTCGAGATCCTCTACTGACCAGTGACCCCGCTCGCCTGGATCCGGCGGATAGCCACAGATATGGTTGACACCGTGGCGCTTGAAATATTGCAGCATCTCGTCGTTTGTGGGTCCCCGCTGCGTTCCGACGTGCATGAGCACTTTCTTGTTCTTGCCCGAGCCCGCCTTTTTGGCGGCACCGTCAGAGGTGCTGGGCGAACAGGCGGTTGCCAGGGCGGCGCTGCCGGCGGCGCCTCCGGTCAGCGACATGAATTTCCTGCGATCGATCATGACCTCCCCTTTCAGCCGGGTCGTGCCTCAAGATGTCGGCTCCAATGGCACATCGTAGTACTCAAGCGCCCATTCCTGCAATGTAGCGGACACGGCTCAGTTTGATGCGGTAGAGTATCAGATCCGGGTTGTCAATGCTGCCCAGAAATTAAGAAGGCCAGGACTTGAATGCTCATCGGAAGGGCGCCTACTATTGACCTGCGAGATTTGAATTGGCGCCATACTTCGTGGCCGCCGCTTCAGTCAGCACCTTCCTTATCTTATGGGCCGACTCTGCTAAAGATGGCTTCAGGTAAGACTCTTTAACTTTTGGACCTCGACTCAGTGGCCCTTCTGTTCCTTTTTGCACTCTGGCGGCCACAAACACTGGTCCCTGGCCGCTCAAGACCTCCTTCAAGCACGCTTTGTAGTCCTTGGGATCGTCGAAGAAATAGGTACGCTTGAAACCAGCTCCGCGAGCTATTGCCACAAAATCCAGATGGCCCGCGCCCGGGATAGATTGATTACCGGTAACTTCATAAGTGTCATTTTGGACGACAAAAAGAATGAAGTTTCGCGCCCCTGACTCCACAGCCGTCACCAGAGATCCCAGCGTCATCAACATGCTTCCATCACCGTTTAAGCAGATAACTTTTCGCTGGGGTTGAGCCAGAGCAATTCCCAAGGCTAAATCTGCCGCATGCCCCATAGCACTGTCGGCAGAGGCGAAGTCTAGCTCACTTTGAGAAAATTTTGCCCACGGATCGACCACCAGATACACGATTGTCAGCCATCCAGCTGATGGGTTTCGCCCCTGACGAACAGGCTACCAGCGTGCTGGACGAGTTGCTCACTGCCCGCGAGCCCAAGCAGGTTCAATTGACAGCAGTGCGGGCTCTGTCAACTCAACGCCGTGCCGAAGTCGGCCAATTGCTCGTCAAACACTGGCGCAGTTTCTCACCCCCGATTCGTCGCGAGGTGGCCGAGGCACTATTCAGTCGGGCCAATCGCCTGCCCGCTCTCCTTGATGCTCTCGAGCAGGAACAGGTTCCCGTGCGACAACTGGATCCCATCCGGCGAGAAGCTCTACTCAAACACCGCGATCCCTCCATCCGGCGCCGGTCCGAAAAACTGCTCGGCCAGCAACGGACCGGCGATCTGCAGCGGGTCATCGGCCGCTACCGGGCCGCCTTGAAACTCCAAGGAAACGGCGACCGCGGAGCGAAGGTCTTTGAACAGAGCTGTGCCACCTGCCACCGGGCGGGTGGCAAGGGTTTTAGTGTAGGTCCCGATTTGGCCACCATGCAACACCGCTCGTCGCAAGAGCTGCTGGAACATATCCTCGATCCCAACCGAGAGGTCCAGCCCAACTACGTCAACTACCAACTCATCAGCAGTGACGGTAGGGACATCACGGGCATCATCGTCCAAGAAACGGCCACTAGCGTCACCCTCCGCCGAGCTGAAGATGCAGAGGATAGGATCCTGCGAAGCAACATCAATGAGCTCTTCTCCATGGGGCTGTCGATTATGCCAGAGGGACTTGAGCAAGACATAAACCTGCAACAGATGGCCGACCTCATTCGCTTTATCCAAACGAGCAAGGAAACCTCAGTCAGGGATTAGCCTACACTTGCGTTGATAAAATTCTGTCCGGTGAAGTGCTTCAGCGATTTTTCGGTCTGAGTCGACCGAGAGCAAGCCGCGCACCCACGACTGTGCAAAGTGTGGTAGAAAGATGGTCAGGTCCAACCATGCTTCAGGCAAAAAGAATACTAACCGAGCTAAAGAGGTTGGATGTCAGCCACGTGGTTGGGATTCCTGACAATTCATCGGCAGCGCTGTTTGACCTTCTCCATCGAGACGGTGAAATACAATTAGTGAAGGTCACCCAGGAAAGTGAGGCCTTCGCCATTGCGGCAGGTGTCTGGATAGGGGGCAAGACACCCGTGGTACTCATTCAGAATACTGGATTTTTGGGGACTGGAGACAGCTTTCGCGGAACTGTGATGCGAATGAGAATTCCCCTGCTCTGTTTCATTACCTACCGGGGTTACACCAAAATGGTGGCTCGTCGGCTCGATCCAAATAGTACGACACTGGACGCCGAACTGCTCAGCGATTCCGGGTTAGATTCAGCAGCGCTCATCACTGAATCTACCCTGAAAGCATGGGGGGTGCCTTACTACTCCTTAGATCAAGATGATGAGGTGAGCAAGGTTTCCTTGGCTTTCGCCCAAGCGAAAGCACTTTC
>JALLON010000062.1 GCA_027717925.1 Acidobacteria bacterium AH-259-G07
TTGCCGAAAATACGCGTCGAAAGCGCGGTACAGACAAGGACCATGAACATATTCAAGCTGGTTTGGTTAATCGACCGAAGTCGTCAAAGCGTATGAAACTGTGCTGGTAACCAGTGGGTTGTCCCAGCACTGCCAGTCTGTGGCCATAAGCCGGCCCCCAAAAATCTCTAAAGGATCAGGATTCTAATCTTGTAAAAAATAAGGCCTGGTTCTCAAATCTGGCATTCACAAAATAACCCAATCCTGGTGTCTTGGATGCGGAATCAGCAGAAGACAAGAAAGATTCTCAGGAAAGCCAGTCGTTAAGCTCAATGAGGTTGTAAACCAAACTATCATCCAGAGAACTACTCGAAGAGAGCCAATTCTTACTAAGGTAGGTTGTACAGCACCTTCTTATTGCTCGCTTCGCTCGCAATGTGCTGCCTTCGTCGCTGGCGCTCCTCCGGCAGCATATATTTTTTTCAAGATTCCTCTCCTGAACCAGCAAAAACTAAAAAAAATAAAGGGCGAGCGAAGCGCCTTTTATGCCCCAAAGGGGCATCAGGTCTAAATCTTTTTTCTCTCTGTAATTTTCTAACTTAGATTTGGGGGGGATACAAAGGGGGGGTTCGCTTAGTGTTTTTATATATAAGGTAAGCGAATCATGTAAGCGAATTCAATGCTCTATTCCCTGGATTGACTCTCTGATCATTTTTTCTTCCATTCTGCCTTTCTGGTACTACCTCGTTTCGATACTTTCCCCTCTTTGCACAAATTTGAAAGGTGACCACGCACGGTTGAGTTACCCAGGCCGGTCCTCTTTGCAATGTGTGCTGTGCTTTGCCAGGTGCTGCCAAGCACACTCAGGATCTTCTTGCGATTCTTTTCTCCCTGCTTTTTTCTCTCTGAGATTACGGTCACTACGTCATCGACAAAGGTGAATTTTGGCTTCCGTGAATTCCTTTGTGAAACATCAATGAAAAAGTCTTGGTCATCGATGTCCTTGCCTGAGGCTGAGAGTCGGAGTCTTTCCTTGGTATTCGCCCGAGAGAGCCCCAGGGTGAAATCGGCTGCTCCGAACTTGGCCAAACTCCCCTTGATATCCAAGGGACTTTGGGCTCTTCCCCTCTTGCCATCTGCTAACGGTTTTCTCGTGTGATCGAGTGCCAGGATTGCCAGTTTCAAGTCTCGGTTCAGCTTTTCGACCACATTCATGAGTTCCCCCATGTCCTTGGCTGAGTTTTCATCCAGTCCTGGGTACATTCGGTTTAGAGCATCGAGGACAAGAAGTTCAATGCCGTTGTCCTTCGTCTTCTTGGCTAGCCAGTCGATGTGATCTTGATCAGTGAGATCCAAACTGGGTCGGGCGACAAATTTGACAATGCCCGTTGGTAGTGGGTTGTAGCTGTAGCTATCATTGATTTCGATTAGTCTCTCCTTCAACCGCCAAGGCGGATCTTCACGGCTCAAATAAAGAATTTTCACTCGAGAAGTCTTGAACTGCCCTAGCCAAGGACGCCCATGGGCAACGTGGACGAATAGATCACAAACCAGAAGGCTCTTACCAACTTTTGGAAGGCCATAAAGTACACCGATACACTCGGAAGGGATCAGACGATCAACGATATATTGAGGACGTGGGAAATTTAGCTTCGGAAGATCTCCTATGTCCCCTCAGGGCAAACCAGAAGATGAAAAACGTACGAAGGCAGATATATGTATAAGGTGCAAAGTCTACTAACGACGGGTTCCTTGCCGAGTCCCATCTGTCCAAAACCCTTTGTCGAAAATCTGCGTCTCCCTCCAACTCGGTCAGCATCAGTTCTAAAAGTGATGTTTGGTTCGCCTTATCCCCGTGGGATAGGAACTGATCCAAGATCATCCTCAACCGCTGTACTGAATCGAATGTCAGGCTAAAACCAGTGCTTGCAAAAGTTTCCAAAAATTTCTTTCTGAATGACTGTAGATCGACCGAGCTTTTCGCCTGTTTTTTCCAGTCTAGAGCCAATTGCATATCCTGGGTCGAGATCAGCCCTGATCTCCAATCATCGATCGCCTTTAGTGTCGGATGCAGTTCCTCCCCGTATTCCAGATGACCATCGGTTGAGACGCTGAGGCGCGCATTGGTTGGTACCTGTCCCATTGGGATCTTGTCGCCAAGCATATCTCCCCGGCAAAGAGTTCTCCAATCATGACACGGAATCGGATTCAAGGCTCTCAGCTTCGAGAACAGTCCGGCAACAATACCGTTTCCGTTCTTCTTACGCAGGTCAGCGAGAATTTCCGCAATGAGCACGGGCGGAAGATTCACAAAGAAATGACGCTCCAGCGTCATCAGCTCGTCTGAAGAGAGCGACTGCAAGGTCGACTTGTCAAGGAGGATGACTCGTTTTCTCATTGAAAAGGAAGATGACGCGGACATCGATAAGTTTCAGATGAGCCCCTCCAGATCAGCTCCGAGCTCCAGTCTTGATCACTGTTGCACGCTCGGTAATTGTTCTTGTTGCAAACACGCGGCGCCTGCATTCACAAACAGACCTCGCCTGTCCGTAATTGGTGGATCAGTGGCGGCACTCAGTTTGCCATCGAATTGAGGAAGGTATCCCAACTAATTCTCCACTCCATATCTGCTAAAAAGATCAGCAATCGAAAGATCGAGCCCTTTTGCAATCTTCTCAATATTTATTAGGGAAAGGTTTCGAGTTCCCCTTTCAATATCGGCCACGTAGGTTCGGTGTAGATCTGACTGTTCAGCCAGCTTTTCCTGTGAAAGTCCAAGTTCCAAGCGGCGTTTTTTGAC
Organism: Acidobacteria bacterium AH-259-G07; assembly: GCA_027717925.1. GTDB lineage: Bacteria > Acidobacteriota > UBA6911 > RPQK01 > JADFOI01 > JALLOL01. The sequence continues at coordinate 2,780 of JALLON010000062.1, forward strand.
CGCAAGGCCGAAGCGTATGCGAATGTCCTGCCTGGCCTTGCGCGCCATCGGCTACAAGTACTGGTTTTGTCGACGATGCGTCTACATGCGATAAGTGACAATCTTTTCTTGTGGTAACTGGCGGGAACACGTATCCTTATCTCAAGGTCAGAGCCGATGTCTCCAAAATCCCAAACTGCAAAAAGGGGCTCCAGCGAAATGTCCGCGGTAGTAGAAAGAGAAAGTGCCTACGATGCAGAAAAAGGGAAATGGCAACACGTGGGTTGTGTAAATCGTGCTATGCACAAGTGTTCCGTTATGTAAAAAGAGGAATAGTTACTTGGAAGGAATTAGAGAAGAGGGGTAAATCATTACCAAAGGTGGTAAATGATTTAAAGAAATGGTTGGAGAAATAAAGGGGGAAGAACATGAAAAAGATTTTACTATTGTCATTGCTTTTTTGTTCTTTAAATGCCTTTGGAGGGGCGCAACAAAATTGGTCTAAAGTGAAGATCTATTTGGATGTCAAGCAAGGGAAAGAAACGTCTACTTCTTTATTTGGTGATCGCCGCTACGAGTCCTCTATATATCCTTCCACCGACAAACTTGTGGAAATGTTGCGGGAACGGGGATGGGAGGAAAGCCTTGAAATTGAAGTATTCATGAAGGAAAAAGGTGTGGACTTTTCAGTAATACTTGACTTTGAAGGCTGGGTTATTGCCAATCCCAATACAGGAGCTATGCTTGACAGCAAAGAGAAAGCTATATTATTCGACAATGTAATTAAGGACATTGTACTTTCACTTAGGCACTTGGTAGATCTCAAGCGTTGGAGAGAAGATCAAATAGGATCAAAGAGTGTCGATATGGAGTTGCTAAAAAAGAAATTAGAGTTGTTGGATAGAGAATTTTTAGAATTAATTAGGCAGGCTATTGAAATAAGTGCTGACGAGACCAAGGGGTTGATAGAGAATATTATCAACGCTAAGAAATGAGCTTAATCAAAACTTTTAGGGAGCACTTGTTAATTGCGGATGGGCTTTCACGGCGACACAGCATACATGCCAAATCGAGTAACGGGAGGAGTTCTTCCGGGTCTATCGATCGTGCGCGGTGTTTATCAGTTACATGAGTCAGTGCAGACCGTTCAATCCATTGAGGCAGCAAGAGCGAGGGAGTCTTTACCGGAAGAGCCACCTGACAGACCTGCGGAAAAGAAGAAGTGAAATCCACCTACTGTAGTAACTGCAAACAGAAGACTGGCTTTAAACGGCACATCGGGGTTGGTACGTTGCTCGGGAGCGTTGTAACCCTTGGAGTTTCTCTCTTGGCAATTCCAGATTATCCTCTGCGTTGCATTAAGTGTGGACTTAGCTCGGAAGAGTCTACTTCGGCAGCAAAGCAAGGGAAGAGTACGTTTAAGAAAGAGGCATCAACACCTATCGAATTAGAAGAGTTGATTGGCCCCTTTCTGACTGGTTTTTTGTGCATGCTAATTTTTGACATAGGACTGGTTCTTCTATTATTGGGTATTTATTACCCTGTGCACCGTCCCTTTGCTCTTAGCACTATTGGGGTACTTACCATCTCTCTGGCAGTACTGTTGGTTAAAGTGGGATTAAAGTCTTGGCACGTGTTTGAATTTGTTATAGCTCCTGCCATTCTTAATGCTGTATTGGTTTATTACTTCTGGTCCCGCCCCTAGCAGCGGCTGTGATTCTTAAAATACCCTTCGTATTTTGAATAATCTGGTCAGGGTGCCCGTTTAATGGAGTACGGAATAGCATGAGGTCGGTCCTCATGGTCTGATCGACCAACAGGGCCATGGTTGGGGCCTGTTGTTGGCACACGGCCGACCTCGGCTTATCTAACTCTGTTTGCAGAGGGTTTGATCAGGGAGGCTGGCCTTACTAGTTTTGGGTGCGTATAGGGTGCAAAAAGTACGCGTTTCGTGCGGGTTTATGCGGGACTGTGCGCGCTGTAAGTCCCATAAAATCAATGATTGCAGCATTTAGAAAACAACTGGGTGTTAAATATTTCAGTACACAAATGCGATGTCAGTGCAGGGTGGTTTCGACCTTTAAGCATTAGTTGATGCTATGGCTATTCGCGTAACGCCCACATTAGGCGCTCTCCAAGGGTTCTGCACCCGGCTGACGCCAGATTTCCTGGAAATCCTTGAAGCAGATCTGAAGCTGGATTTCTGCATCGTTAAGGTCAAAATGCTCTTTTTCTAAGTCTAGGACATTCAGCAATAAGTTATGGGCCAGCATCAGTGTGCTATCGGCCTCTTCGTGTTGGGCTCCATCTTGGAATTTTACGTCCTCTCCTATTACTATTTTCCTCTTGTGCAGACGCACAGTACAGCCGGTTCTATTATGTCGCGACTCGAAGGCGTACCGCTAGATACCTTCACCGTAACCCCGAAGAAACTGATAACTTTCTCAGCTATCATTGGATAACGGTACGTTCGTACATTCCACGCAACAGCTTCAGGCCTCCAATACCGTACCCGTTACTGCAGAGCAATAGGATTTCCATGAAGTCCTCACAGCAGACCCTTCCTAGATAAAACACCACTTTGTCCACCGGCTCCGGACCGCTCAGTTCCCTTATGAAAATCTTATCAAGCGTGGAACCCAGGTGGTGAAAACGCTCGAAGAATAACCCGTGGCGTTCCTTGAATCTATTCCACTCCTCCTGGAATCCGAAACTCTCAACTTCTTTGAGGATAGAGTTCTCTTTGGCCATCTTCGTCCCTTCCAATGATCTACAGAAGTCTACTTACCGATGTGACTGCTTCTCTCGAAGTGACCTCCTCACCTCTGTTGGCAACCTACCCAGAATAGTATCAAAGGCTTCCTTGTTGAATGACGTCAATCGGTCACCCTTTACTGAAAGGGAGTGGAGTATTTCTTCTTGCTCTGAGTTGAATTTACCGGTGCGATACCGATACCAGAGGTATGCAGACAAGTCGGCTAGCTGTAGCCCTGCCGCCTCGTGCCTCTCTGCAAACACAATGAGGTCCATCTTTTTGCTCATTTCATCATCGAGTACTAAGTACGATTCCCTGTAGGTTTCAATTGCACGTTTCATGTACTGTTTTTGCTGGTCAAATGCTATTCCCACTTTTTGTCCACTCGGGGTCCAGTTGATAGACTCCACTAGGCAAGACTGGAAAGGTAGAAAATAGGGCTTGCTGGGAGCTCCGGATGATACCCATTTGTTGCCATCCCCGGTTAGTCCGCCTGTGATGAATTTGCGCTCTTTTTCTGTGAGAGAGTTGAAGTCTTCAATGTTTACAGCACCGCCTATCAAGTGGACCTTTTTGACGAGGACTATGTTAACCAGATCCCGAATAAGCCTGAAACCTTGGTTGGGCGAGAGGTGCTTATACTGACCCGTTAACTTTCCTGTAGGCTTCCTTGTCCAAAACTCTTTCGCATGAAAGTCTTGGACATGATACGAAGCCAGGATTTGACTCCATTCTGTCTCTAAGCAACGCCATTGACCGTCTCCGCCAACATACCCACACACAATACAAACTTGGGCATCTCCATGTATCCCGCTTTCATCTGCATAGGCTTCAAACATCAGTATTCAATTATCCTGTGTTGTACTTCGCCTTACAAACCTTTTAACCCGCGTCATAGTTATTGATACCCACTCGAACGCTCGCTATATTGGAACGGCCTTTGTCCTATCGACGTCCTCGGAAGTTGTTTGATACTTAGTGTTAGCTGATCCTAGCTATGTCGAATAGTCAGAGTCTAAATATCTCAAAATCCAAAGCTAATAGTTTTCAGGAGGACATCGAGCGGCACGTAAAACGGTACCATCCTCAGGATTTCGCTCTGGCAATTTCCTCCCTCATCGAAATGGCGGTTAAGGACACCTCTGTGATGAGGAGATATCCTCCTCACTTCCTTATTCATGCACTCGAAGCGAATTGCTCATTCCACCGTTCGCACTATCGTGATCATCTAACCCGGACTGTTATTGCGAAATTGGTTAATGTCTATCATCACTATGAAGAACCTCTTGTTAGGTATTTCCTTTCTGAAGAGCACTCAATTGACCTTTTTCTGATTTTGTATTTCCGTCAGCAATTCTATCTTCAGGAGATGCACGGCGCTGACGACATGGGACGAGGAATACTTCTTTTTGATGAGAGCCAATATCCTGAAACCTTGGCTGAGATTAGAAGAAATCTAGGGTTTGGCTTCTCGGACTGGTTAACTTTTTGTTTTCTCGTTTGGACAAGATTGAACAACACTAATTCCAACGTGTTTCATAGGAATAGCTTTGTTGACGACTATGAGAAATTGACAACATCTTGGCCCCTCGATCAAATGTTCCAACTGCTCTCTTCCACTCCTGAAGAAGCAGGCTCAAACTACAAAGCTGTGAGAGAAAGATTTGGGGTCCTATACGATCCTTACATTCCGAGCTTTTTTATCGAGAAACCGCTTTTGAAAGTTTCGCATAGTGAGTACGTGGTGACCCATAAACCTTTGGTGCTTTTGCGCAGTATCGAGGGTGTTTATGACATAGCACGGAATAAATCTGCTGATTGTTTTGGAAAAGAGTTTGGAGATGCCTTCGAGTCATATGTAGGAAAGGTATTGCGAGAGCTACCCGAAGCACAGATTTATGAGGAGAAACAGCTCCGCAAGTACACAGGCCAAAAAGTCTGTGACTACGTAGTCGTGGGTAAGAACTACGTCTTATTTCTTGAATCCAAGGCTGTGGAGTATGGTGCGACCCTTAGTTCTCAAAATGCTCTAAAAGGCGACAATTCGACAACTAAACTGGGGGGGGCAATTGACCAAGTGCTTTCAACTGCGGCGATTGTGAAAGAAGGTTTACTATCTGAACTACTCGGGGACACTCGCAAAAAGCCGTACTTGGCCGCAGTGACAACATTCCGCCATATTTACCTTGCTAACGGTAGAATGTATTGGGATCAAATTATTTCCCCCTCTCTCAAAAGCACCGAAGCCAGCAAATGGAGTAGTCTTTTTGTCTTCCAGCCGCAGGTGATGAGCGTTTCTGAATTAGAAAGCTTCGTCCTAGTTTGCCGAGAGAAACAGATCAGTGCAGGTGACCTGTTCCATGAAAAACTGACACAACCGTTAACTTTTACCGGGGAATGGAGAACGTATCTTCATCAGCACAAAACTGACGACTATAAATTACCACTCCTAGAGGGTGTGTTCGATCGTTTTGCTGATGGGATACTGGAACGGCTTAAATCAGGTCGCTGATCTATCCGTCTCTAGATTAGCAGGTAATCTAACATCTGTGGTTGTTGAGGCTTCTCGCTATTGCCCCACCAACTCTAGGGCAATAGCAAACTAGACGGAGTTAGGCAACAACTCTAATGTTCACCTGTCTTAAAGTTTTACCCTGACCAACAACATAGGAAGTCTTATAGCTTATGTAATGGCTAATCGGTATGAGGGAGGGCTTCCGCTACGAACATTTAAATGGATATTCCTGAAAGCACTGTTGAGCGGGCACGTGAGCTTGTCCGGAAAAGTAGATATGCTAGTCCCAACGAATTCTTCAAAACTGCAGCTGGGAGGCAGATTAGGTTGGATGAAGGAGATCGGTGGAAAGATGCACTCCAATTTGGGGGCCCAAAAGGCGAAGAAATGACGCAGGAAAGGCCACCAATTAAGGCGGAGGTAACTATAGTTGAGCAAGAGGAAGGAAACATCCGCTGGGTGGGGTGACCTACTAAGAAAAGGAAAAAACCCGTAAAGAATGCAGCGTACAGACTGGGCAGAAATTATTCTTGAGCATTTCAGTGCCCGACCTCTGACTGCGGAGTGCGTGTTTCGTAGCCCAAAGTATCTACCTGAACACAAGGAGCTATGCGATCACATTCTACTGTTGAGGAACACTGGCATTATCGTGTCCTTGAAGTGTCAAGAAGACCCCAGCCGAAGAACCGGCCAGAAACTTGAAGCTTGGGTCAAGAAAGCTGCCCAAAAGGGTGTTTCACAGGCCCAAGGAGCTTTGCGGAGTGTCGCGGAAAGACAATTCTACTGTAATCATTCTCGTCGTGGTCGAGTTGATTTTCAGCCTGGTTCGATTAATGTAAAACATCTGGTGGTGGTTTTGGAGACATCAGAGTCGGTGCTTCTGGGTGAAGAGTTTCCACTGTACCACCAGAATGTCCCAATCACATATCTTTCCACGAACGACTTTCTAAACTTACTTGATGAATTGAGGGCATTCCCCGACATAGAGGGCTACTTTGACGCACGAAGATGTCTCCCGGAGGAATCCTTGCGCTGTGTAGGTAGCGAACGCCACCTATTTGAATACTATCTCATCAGAGAACAGTCATTTGTGGGCTGTCAAGGTGTCGAGTATGTTAACGAAAGCGTTGCGGAGAACAAGCATGAGTTGACGGCAGCTATAGAGAGAAAGTGTGAAGCGGATAACTACGCCCGAATAGTGGAACATGTATCCGATGCTTTAGCAGACCGACACGCGGAATACAACGAGGGTCTTGAAGAGAAGCTGTTATCTAGATTTGACGATCCCACAAACAGACAAAACTATCTCGTAATGCAGGAAGAACTGTGTGATTTACAACTATCGGATCGTCGGCTAGTTGGTTATCAGTTCGAACAGGTGATTCGTAAAGTACAGGAAGATGATCATTCTGAAAGCATGGCCTACGCTGCGATATGGGCTGACGCAAAGCCCGATTTCCTTTACGTCTTAGTTTCTGCAAGAGGTATTTCTCGACCTGTACTGCTTGAGAGATGTACTGTGCTGCTGTCGGGTGCTCTTGCTTTCTATGGAAAACCGAGCGGGATAGTTGTTGCTGATAGGGACGGAGCAAGCTACGAAATTCAGCTTATTGCAAACCAGGAACAGAGTGCACAAAGCAAAGAAATTGGACAACAATTTTTTCAGAATCTTGAGATGTCAGCCTATCCAAGTACGTTCTCTCCCTCCTGAGATAGTACGGGTGCGGATAGGGTGCGGAAAGTGCGTTTTTTTGCGGGATTTTGCGGGACTATGCGGGGTGTAAGTCCTGTAATATCAATGATTGCAATATTTAACAAATAATTTGGGAGCAGGAAGTCGGGGGTTCAAATCCCTCTGCCCCGACCATTTATTTTCAATGGTTTACGGAGATTTTGGCCTCTTCTCGAAAATCCTACTGTAGTCAATTTTGTAGCTGGTCAAAACCTCCGAGTTCAACAAGTTGTAATACCTTTTGTAAAAAACCCTCTGCTTTGCAAGCAAAAATAAGAGGTTTTCACAACCTACTGTAAACAAAGGGAAAGCCTTTGCTGACAAGGGTTTGAACTGGTTAAGGCTTTCCTTGACTTTCCCCCGAATTTCCCTGGTTTCCCCGGTTATTTCACTACGCTATTCACTACATCTGTCAACCATGTGTAGTATACTTCGCCGAAACACTATGAATTTTTCCTAGAGATGGTCCAGTTTTGGCCTAAATTCATTCTCGAAGCGAGCCATTGCAGTTTCTGATGGTGGCAAACGGAAAAGTGGGGGCATTTTGAAGTGGGCTCAATGGATTGAACAATGGGGTCTTACTGGACTTCGAATCAACACAGGGGTTCTGTCTATGGACTTTAACCCGACTGACCCCGATAGGCAGGCAGCATGGGAGATGTACGTTGAGTTGCTCACCCGTGTCACCACACAGTATCTTGAGCCGGAGCACGGCGACGAACAAACGGCGCTAGCCAGTGTCCATTCCTTGTTTCCACTGACTCGCGACACGCTCAAGAGAAACGGTAGGATGTGTAACGAATTTGCCAAGATTGCCATTGTGGTGCTGAATCAGGTCGTTCGGCCGTTCACAGCCAAATGGCATCGGCTGCAGGTGGCAGGTGCTTTTGATGACAAGGAACAGTGTGCCGAATTTCGCGAGGAACTCGCAGAATTGCAACAGAGATTACGCCAATACACGAAGATGCTGGCCGACATGGCTGGTGTCGAGGATCTGACTGACTTGGAGAGCGGATAACATCGGTGGGAGGAACAAAAATGGATCTTCGGACACGACAACTCAGATTCCACACGACCGATTCAAGGCGAAAGCACAAGAGACGGCAACGACACAAGCGCACTCCGCTCGGATCTGCCAAGCCGACCGTTGTCTATGATAGTTTCTGGCGATTTGCCGAGGAACGCCAAGCTGTGTTCTTTCGCAGGGCGGAAGGCGCTGCACCACCGTGGTCGCAGGACCACGTTCTGCGCGTATACAAGTTTACTAATGCCTATCGCGCGTCCGACCCGGGTAAGCCAGTACCTTATCCGAAATGTGATCTATAGAGGTGACCAGTCTCCAAAGGAGATTTTCTTTCGCACCATATTGTTCAAGTTGTTCAACAGAATCGAGACCTGGGAGTTGTTGTGCGAGGAATTTGGGGAGCCATGCTACTCGGAATACTCATTCCAGCGCTATGATCACGTTCTCACCCGGGCGATGATGGGGAACCAGAGAATCTACTCGGGTGCCTACATCATGCCGTCCGGTGGCAAAACGTTGAGAACAGCGAGAAAGCACCAAGCGCACCTTATGGTCCTTGAACAGATGATGCAGGATCACCTGCCTAAGCGCTTCGCCGAAGCGAGATCGATGCACGACGCGTATGAGCTGCTTCTTTCCTATCCGACAATTGGGTCTTTTCTTGCCTATCAGTATGTCACGGACTTGAATTACAGCACGTTAACAGACTTCGATGAGATGGAGTTCGTTGTGCCGGGACCAGGCGCAATGGACGGGATTCACAAATGT